>CBFHXZ010000031.1:4987-17672 GCA_965659965.1 Coraliomargaritaceae bacterium | reverse complement strand
CTGTGGAATATCGGGCGGCGGGTTCGGCTTGGGCTTCGCGGAAACCGGTGTTGAGGTCAACAATACGGAAAGGATATTTGAGGGCGTCCTGTTCCTCGAGCGTGCCGCTGCGGATGCGGTCGCTCTCGCCCGCTCCCGGTAGACTGCCCCCACCGCCGGAGTTGCCTTCGGTCTTGAATTGCGGCTCCACAATTGCTTGCAGGACAAAGGGGACGCTGCCACGGGTGAGGGTTACGGTGATGCTCAGGAGTTCTATTTCAGTGGTCAGCTTTTTATCACTCGCGCTATCGGGCAGGTTTTTGAGGTAGGGCGTGTCGTCTTGGATTTGATCAAAGAGGTTTTCGGTAAAAAAATCATCCTCCGGGGCAAGGGCTTGAAAGATCGTGGGCGGGGCGGAGTTGATGTTGACCGAGCCACGGTGCTTGACCGTGAAGATGGACTCCAGTTGGGCAAAAGTTTCGTTTGGACGTCCGCTTTCATCGAAAAATTCATCCTGCCAAACTTTTACCAGGCGGAGTTCTTCTAGGGATTGCAGGGGCCGGTTGGCGGCGCGGTAGGGTGGGTTTTCGTCGAGGTAATCCTCGGACTCGGCACCGTTGAGGCGGCGGGAATTGTCCGAGTCGATCCAGTCGAGGAGCATGCTGCTCAATTCGCGGGTGATGCCGAAATCGAATTCAAAGTATTGTTCGAGGATGCGGTTGAGTTCGGCTTCCTCGATGGTGTTGAGGGGAAGTTTGTCGGTGGCGTCGCTGATCTCAACGGAGACGCTCCAACCGTCGGGGGCTTGGATGCCGCAATAAGTGATGGGATCGCCCCAACCCTGTTCCGGCGCGTAGAGTTTACCGTCGTCGATGAGCGCGACTTCGTGCAAGCTGGCGAGGCTCGCCTCGAGCATACTGAAGGCGTAGGCGCGGGCTTCGGGCGGTTCGTTAAAGAGGGCGCGGTATTCGAGGGAATCGCTGGCCTCCTGTAAGAAACGAGTCACGAGGAAAGAAAGCAGCGCGATGATCGCGAGCACCGCAATGAGCACGCCGCCACGTCGCGCGCGGACGCGGGGTTTTTGAGCGGATTGGATTTGTGCTTGGGTGGACATGCGGATTTAAAAGATCAAGATCGAGCGTGAGGGAACGGGCAGGGCGAGGCTGCGAGTCTCGATGACGTCCTCGTGTACAAAGGTAAATCGCAGGTAGCGCGGGAGAAGGAATTGATCTTGCCCGTCACCTTTTTTCGGCTCGGTTTCGATTTCCCATTCCTCCAGACGTTCGTCCCAGTAAATATATTCTATCGATTCCACGAGCGCGCTGATCTGCGTGCTGCGAAGGTCGTCGCTGTCCTCGACTTCCTCCTGAAGGATAGGATGCCAAAGCATGCGAAGCCCGTGTTCGCGGTCGAGTTGCAGGAAGGCGCGCACCCCGCCGAGTTGTGGCAATTCTTGGGGGGCATTGAACAAGGGCGGCAGGGCGTTGAGTTCATAGCGCAAGAGCGGGTCCTCGTAATTGCCCGCGCCGGGCAGGCGTTCCCAAGCGATGGCATTGTCCTCGGCTTGAATGAGGCTCACGCTGTTTTTTTCGGAGCTATCCCGTCCGCCCTTTGCTTCGCCGCCGCCGATTCCGACTTCTGTGCCGTCACCGGATATTTCCACCACCCTTCCGTCGCCGCCGGACGGGGTCGTGCCCTCGCCGGAATCACTGCGCGCTTCGTCGCCCCCTTCGTTGTTCTCGCCACTGCCGCTGCTTTCGGTGGCAATGGCGATGCCAGCGCGGTTGAAATTATGCTTCATGAATTGCATCACGCCGTCCACGTGATCCTCGAAGAAATGCCGCTCGGCGCGGGTACTCCATATGCTGCTGACGGAAACCACAAAGGAAGTGGCGGCGGTCAAAACAAACCCCGCCACCGCGATGGCAAGCACCACCTCGATTAAACTCATCCCCGCGCGGGGCGTCGATTTCAGGAGGGCACGCATTTTATTCAAAGCCCCTTTCGTCAAATAGTGCGTCGCGTTTGTCGGCAAGGAGGTCGCTGCGTTCATCGGCCTCCGACCAGGTCGGACGCAAGAGGTAGAGTTCCTCAGAGTAGAGCGGCGCAATCCCCTCGGGCGGTTCGCTGAATTCAATCTGCAGGATTACACGGAAGAAATCGACGACCTCCATCGGTTCGATTACGGCTTTCCATTCCGCCTCGCCCGCACCGAAGGTTTCAAAAAGCCCGCCGTCCTCAGCGTCCTCGAGATTAGGTTCGAGCAGCAACTGCATGCGCACCGCGCGCACATCCTCCGCAAACAAAGCGTTGCGTTTGCCGAAATCGCGCGCGAGGAGGGCGTTCACAAAAGCGGAACTGAGCACTACCGCAGCGCTCGCAAACAAAGCCACTGCCACCACCACTTCAATCAAACTAAACCCCCGCCGCTTCATTCCAAATCCTTTCGCAAATTGGAGAAGGGGTCGAAGGCGAGCCGTCGGGGTGTTCCGGAACCGATATCGATTTCCGCCACAAAAGGGGTGCAGCTTCCGTCGGGTGCGAAGCGTACCGCCGCTAGAGGTTCACGTGCCGCCGCAGGGGGTGGGGGCGTCCCCGTTCCCTCCGCGCTCGGGATCCGCAGAAAAGTCATCGAGGCCACGCCGTTGCTGCGGAATTCCGGACGTAGGGTTTCGCTGTGCAGGGTGACGGTCGCGCGCTCCACCAGGAGACGGCCGCCCTCGGGGTCAAAACGCATACGGGTCTCGCGTCGGTCCTGCGCTGCCAAAAAACGCGCCTTCCGCACCACTCGACCCAGTTGTTCCGCTGCGTCGTTTTCCTCGCCGCGTTCGGCGTAAGCGTTGAAGTTTAGAATGACGACCGTGCCGCCAATCGCCATGAGCGCGAGTACGAGGAGGATCTCGATCAGGCTGAAGCCCCCGCGCCGCATCCGCACGGGTTTACCAATTGCCGATGTCATCGGCGCTCTCCGTGCCGTCCTCGCCCAGCGACCAGATATCGTAACCGCTGGAGCCGTTGATATTCTTGCTGCCGGGGAAACGGTATTGATAGGCGTTGCCCCAGGGGTCGGCAGGGAGTTTGTCGATGTAGGGCCCCTTCCAACGGGTTTCTTTCCCGGCGGGTGCTTTCGCCAGCGCGCCGATCCCTTCCTCGGTGCTCGGGTAACTGCCCACGTCGATCTTGTAGGCGGTGAAGCCGAGCTTGACCGTTTGGTTCACGAAAATACTCGCGACCTTCTCCTGTTGTCCGCCAAAGATTTTCCCTATGTTCCCGATTGCCAAAGTCGCAATCACCGCGATGAGTGCGATCACGATCAAAATTTCTATCAAACTGAAACCGCGCTTGCGGGAACGGTTTTTGCGGGGAGTGCGGAGGGTCATTGATTTCATGATGAAGGTCTAAAGCTTGTTTTGGGATTCTGCCGCACAAAGGGTAGGGCGCAAGGGGGAAATCCACGTCCGGGAAAGATGCTTTCGGGGTTGCTGACTTCAAAGACTCGCATATCACTAATCTGTTCCAATGGAAAGCACCGCGCAAACCTTTGACGCTCTTAGCCGCAGCACACCCAATGCGGCGTGGGGTGCCCTTGCCATGGAAGTACTCGCCCGCCTGGGCGTCGAGACCATCGTCGCTTCCCCGGGTTCGCGTTCCACCCCGCTCGTGTACGCCGCTGTTCGCAACCCCAAACTCGAAGTCGTCCCGGTCCTCGACGAACGCACTGCCGCCTTCTTCGCCCTGGGCATCGCCAAACGAACGGGCCGCCCCGCCGTCCTTGTCTGCACCTCCGGCTCAGCGATCGCCAACTACGCACCCGCCATCACGGAGGCGGATCACAGCGGCACGCCCCTCCTTATCCTCAGCGCTGATCGCGCGCCAGAGGAACGCCATTGCGGCGCAGGTCAAACCATCGACCAAATCCATTACTTCGGCGAACAGGTCCGCGCCTTCGAAGAACTCCCCCTCCCGGAAGCCACCCCCGCCGCGCTTCGTCACCTCCGCCAATCCCTCGTCCACGCCCTCGACCGCGCCCTCCACGGCAACCTGGGCCCCGTTCATCTCAACTGCCCCTTCCGCGAACCCCTCGCCCCCGAACCCGACGCGGATCCCGTGCTCGAAGCGGACGTCCTTGAAAACGCCGCCACCGTCCTCACCCGCGCCACCGAAGCAGTCCCCGTCGTGGGTCGCCCGGACGCAGTCGCGCTGGAACGCCTAGCGAGTCATCAACACGGCTGCATCATCGTCGGGGATGTCAACCCCGGTGGTCCCGAAAAAGCCGCGGCCTTCGCTGACGCAATCGCCCAACTTTCCAAAGCCCTCGGCTGGCCCATCCTCGCGGACGTCCTCAACCCCCTTCGCGCCCATGCGGACAACGCCCCCGGACTCGTCACGCACTACCACGCCATTCTGCGCGATACCGAGCGCGCGGCGCAACTCGCCCCCACCGCCATCCTTCAAATTGGAAACCTCCCCACTAGCAAAGTCCTCCGCGCATGGCTCGAGAAACTCGATGCAGCGACCTTCCTCCTTCCCGTGCGTCCGATCAATATCGACCCCCTTCACCGCGTCGCTACCGTCCTACAGGGCGACGCCATCAACCTCGCTCAGACCGTCACTGCGCAAACCGCCGACCCGGACTGGCAGTCCCGCTGGCAGAGCGCCCAATCGGAGGCCAGCGCGCACATTGATGGCGAACTCCAAGCCTGTGGTTCGCTCTTTGGCGGCAAAGTGCCCTGGCTCCTTTCGCAAAGCCTCCCCGCCGGAACCGCCGTCTTTTTCGCCAACAGCCTCAGCGTGCGCTTCGCGGAATGGTTCTGGAAAGCGGGTAAGGGCAGGGGAGCCCTCCTCGGGAACCGTGGCGTCAACGGCATCGACGGTAACCTCGCCACCGCCCTCGGACTCGCCCACGGCGGCGCACCCACCGTACTCATCTGTGGCGACCTCGCCTTCCTCCACGACCACAGCGCCCTCCTCCTCGCGCGGGAATTGCGCGGCAGCCTTACGGTCATCCTCCTCAACAATTCCGGCGGGGGCGTCTTTGAACTCCTCCCCATTGCGCAACACGAACCGCCCTACGAGCGCTACTTCGCCACCCCGCAAAACATCGACCTCCCGAAACTCTGCGCCGCCCACGGAATCGAACACACTGCCGTCAACGATTGGCCGACCCTCGAGGCCGCCCTCCTTGAAATGCCCCCCGGTCTCCGCGTCCTTGAACTCCATACCGACCGACAAGCCGACCGGGATTGCTTAACTTCAATTTTTAATTAAAACTCCGCTTATTATGAACTGGGAAAAAGTCCGCGAATTCGAAGATATCCTATACGAAAAATCCGGTGGCATCGCCAAGGTGACCATCAATCGGCCCCACCGCCGCAATGCCTTTACCCCCGACACCGTCGCGGAAATGATCGAGGCCTTCACCGACGCGCGGGAAGATCCCGAAGTTGGGGTCGTTCTCCTCACGGGCTTCAACCCCCAGACCGACGGCAAATTCGCCTTCTGTTCCGGCGGCGACCAAAAAATCCGTGGGGAGAAAAAAGGCGGCTACATCGGTAAAGACGGCGTCCCCCGCCTGAACGTCCTCGACCTCCAGAAACTCATCCGCTCCATGCCCAAGGTCGTCATCGCCCTCGTCGCCGGTTACGCCATCGGTGGCGGGCACGTCCTCCACGTCGTCTGCGACCTCACCATCGCCGCAGACAACGCCCTCTTCGGACAGACCGGCCCCAAAGTCGGCAGCTTTGACGGCGGCTTCGGCGCGAGTTACCTCGCCCGCATCGTCGGACAAAAGAAAGCCCGCGAAATCTGGTACCTGTGCCGTCAATACAACGCCCAGGAAGCGCAGGACATGGGACTCGTCAATAAAGTCGTTCCCTATGACCAACTCGAAAGCGAAGGCGTCCAATGGGCGCAACAAATCCTCCAGCACAGCCCCCTCGCCATCCGTTGCCTGAAGTCAGCCTTCAACGCCGATGTCGACGGACAACAGGGCCTGCAGGAACTCGCCGGCAACGCCACCCTCCTCTATTACCTCACTGGAGAAGGCGAAGAAGGCCGCAAAGCCTGGAACGAAAAACGTCCCCCCGATTTCCAAGACTACCCCTGGTTGCCCTGAGCGCGTAAACTCCGAACATTGAACGTTGAACATTGAACCTTCAAGGGGTCACTGAAGAACCACGAATGGAATAACAGCGTGGAAGCGACACTCCTGTCGCTTATTCACCACCGAGACACCGAGGACAGGGAGCGAAGATAGACGGAAAAGATAAGCGTTGATTAGTGATTATGAGTGGTTGCCAGCTAGGCTGGCCCTGGAGCCCGAGTCCGGCGCAGCCGGAAACCGCTGGTAGACGCTTATAGGGAAACTACGAATCACACGGATGACACGGATAGGGAAGGGTCACTGAGAAACGCTGAACTCCGAACATTGAACGTTGAACGCGGAACGCGGAATGTTGGGGGCTTGGGGTGAGCCCAACAATCAAGACGTTTAACTGCTGTGGGGAAGCGCCTAGATGAAGTATTTGATATAGGCTTTTTCGCGTAGGTCTTGGAGCCAGCGTTCCTGGGTCTCGCGGGCGATTTCTCCGGAGAGGATATTCTCGATGATTCCGCGGACTTCGCTGACGGGTTGAATGCTCTCTTCGCGTTTTTCCTCACAGTAGAGGATGAAGGTGGTTTCGCCAAGGGTGACGGGTTGGCTGTATTCGCCGGGTTGGAGGGCGAAGGCGGGGGTGCTGAGTTCCTGGCGGATGTCGGCTTTTTTGATCCAGCCCCAGTCGCCGCCTCGGCGGGAACGGTTGTCGGTGCTGTATTTGCGGGCGAGGTCGCCGAAGTTGCTGCCGTCTTCGAGGGCCTGCATGATTTCAGCGGTGGTGGCTTGGAGGTCGGCAGGTATTTGTCCGGCGGCAGGGGTTAGGATGATCTGGCGCAGGCGCATGGCTTCTTCCTGATAAAAGCGGAGTTTGTTTTTGAGGTAGAATTCCTGAATGCGCTCGGGGCTGACTTCGGATTCGGATTTGCGGTTTTGTTGACGCATGACGTTCACGGCGACGCGTTCATAGATTTTTTTGCGGTAATCGCGGGGGGTCTCGCCGCGTTGTTTGAGGTAGCGGATGAATTTGCCTTGGTCGCCGTCGAAATCGCGGGCGAGGACTTCGTCGTATTCGGAGTCGATGTAGGATTGGGGGATCATGAGTCCTTTGTCGCGGGCGGCTTTGACGATGATGATGCGGTCGATGCGGTTCTGGAGGACTTGGCGGCTCATTTCGTTGAGCCGTTTATTGAATTCCTCGGGGGTTTTGGATTCGAGTTGGAGGCGGGGGAGGATGGGTTGTAGTTCGGTACGGATTTCCTCGAGGGTAATGATCTGGCCTTCGGCGATAGCGGCGATGCTGTTGCCAAGACGGCTGATAGAGCGGTCTTCTTCCTGTGCGGAGAGGGCAGCGGTGATGGAAAGGCAGGCGGTGAGAAAAAGGAGGCGGAGGCGGTGGATCATGACGTTCGCGCGTAGCGTTTGAGGAAGGTTAAAACTTCAAGTAATCTTGAAAGGGTCGTGCGCGCGGTCAAGCGGGAAGAGAGGTGGCGGGTGGGGTGAACATCGAAGGTTGAACATTGAACGCTGAAGGGTCTAATCACGAACGTTGAACGCTGAACATTGAACCTTGAACTTTGAGGAACCACGAACTTCACGAAAAACACGCACTGAAGGAACTACGAATCACACGAATGCCACGGATGGGAGGGTGGTCACTGAAGGAACCACGAACGGACACGAATTCTCACGAATGAGGGAATGGCGCGCCTAGTGCGCGACTTGTCCGCCGTAACCTTGGCGAAGGTGGAAGGTGGGAGGGGAAAGATTAGCGTTGATTAGTGGTTATGAGTGGTCGCCAGCTTGGCTGGCCCTTGAACCCGAGTCCGGCGTAGCCGGAAACCGCTGATATACGCTGATGGGCACTAATAGGGAAACTACGAATCATGCGGATGCCACGGATGGGGAAGGGTTATTGAGGAACGCTGAACTTCGAAAACTGGACGTTGAACTTTGAGGAACCACGAACTATGCGAAAAATTAATGGATGGGAAAGTATGAAGGTTGGATGTTCGTTGTTCGAACTTGGATGTTGGAAATTATCTAGGGGTGTGTGGGTCGTGTGTGGCGTTTGAGGAAGATTTGTATTTCTTTTAATCTTGAAAGGGTCGTGCGCGCGGTCAAGCGGGGAAAGCGGCTTCCGTTTTTTAGGAAGGGTTCTTTTCCGCCGCGGGCGCGGTGGCATTTGAGGCGGTCGTCTTCGGTCTCGACGCGTCGGACGCCGGCGGCTTCGGCGAGGACGCGGATTTCACTGACGGCAAGGAGTGCGCGGGCGGGTGGGGGGAGTTTCCCGAAACGGTCGCGCATTTCGTCGGCGATGGCTTCGAGGGTTGCGGTATCGGGGGCGAGGGCAAGGCGGCGGTAGAGGTCGATGCGAAGACGAGGCTCTGCGATATAGGCAGCGGGGAGTTCGGCGCCGTCGTTTAGGAAGTCGAGTTGGACCTCTGCGCGGATGCGGTCGGCGCCGGGTTCGCCCTTGAGGCGGGCGACGGATTGTTTGAGGAGTTGGCAATAGAGTTCGAAGCCGATGCCGGCGATATGGCCGCTTTGTTGGGAGCCGAGGAGGTTGCCTGCGCCGCGAAGTTCGAGGTCGCGCATGGCGATGCGGAAGCCTGCGCCGAGTTGGTTGTGTTGTTTGAGGGCGTTGAGGCGTTTGTGGGCTTGGTCGACGAGGGCGGCGTGGCGGTGAAGGAGGAGGTAGGCGTAGGCCTGGCGTTTGAAGCGTCCGACGCGTCCGCGGATTTGGTAGAGTTGGGAGAGGCCGAAACGGTCGGCGCCTTCGATGATGAGGGTGTTGCAATTGGGGATATCGATGCCGGACTCGATGATGGTGGTGCAGACGAGGACGTCGAATTCGCCCGCGACGAAACGGGTCATGATTTTTTCGAGGGCAAGGGGGGTCATTTGTCCGTGCCCGACTGCGACGCGGAGCTTGGGGTGCATCTCGCGGATTTTATCGGCGACGGCTTCGATGGTCTGTACGCGGTTGTGGAGGTAGAAGACTTGTCCGCCGCGGTCGATTTCTGCGGTGATGGCGTCCTTGACGGTAGCCGGGTCGTAGCTTTGGACGATGGTTTCGATGGGTCGACGGTCGGCGGGGGGCGTTTCGATAACGCTCATGGAGCGGGCTCCGGCGAGGGCGAGGTAGAGGGTGCGCGGGATGGGGGTGGCGCTTAGGGTGAGGATGTCGACGGCGGTGCGGAATTCCTTGAGGCGTTCTTTGTGTTTGACGCCGAAGCGTTGTTCTTCATCAACGACCAGGAGGCCGAGGTCTTTGAAATGGACATCCTGGCTGAGGAGGCGGTGGGTGCCGATGATGCAATCGATACGCCCGGCGGCGAGTTCCGCGAGGAGTTCGCGGACTTTTTTATTTGGGATGAGGCGGCTGACTTGAGCGACGGTTACGGGATAGGGCGCCATGCGTTCGCGGAAGTTGTTGAAATGTTGTTGGCAGAGGACGGTGGTGGGGACGAGGACGGCGGCTTGTTTTCCGGAGAGGACGGCTTTGAGGACGGCGCGGATGGCGACCTCGGTTTTTCCAAAGCCGACGTCGCCGCAAATGAGGCGTTCCATGGGGCGTTCCTGTTCCATTTCGGCTTTGGTTGCTCCGATGGCGGCGAGTTGGTCGGGTGTTTCCTTGAAGGGGAAGGCGTCTTCAAATTCCTTTTGCCAGAAGTGGTCCTCCGGGAAGGCGTAGCCCTCGGCCTGGTCGCGTTCTGCGTGGAGGCTGAGGAGTTGGGCGGCGTAATCGAGGGTGGCGGTCTCAGCGGCGCGGCGTGATTTCGCCCATGCCTTGCCGCCGATTTTGCTGAGTTTTGGGGCAGCTTTGGTGAGGCCCACGTAGCGGGTGAGGAGGTGGGACTCTGCGAGGGTGACGTGGAGGGTCATGGCGTTGGCGAACTCGACGGAGAGGACTTCGCGCGGCCCGTTGGGGGTCTCGATGGTGACGTGACCGCGGAAGAGGCAGATGCCGTGCTGAAGGTGGACGAGGGGATCGCCGTCAGCGAGTTCTGAGAAGTCGAGCATTTGATCGACTTGCGAAAGGGAGGGGCGGGCGCGTTCGCGGCGGGGCGGGGACTGTTTTGCGGGTTGTCCGAAGTATTCGTCGTCGGTAAAGAGGACGCAGCCCTTGGACTTGACGGGGCGTTTTAGGGGGAACCATGTTTTGCCCTTGTCGCGGATGATGAAGCCTCCCGGGAGTGCGCCTTGGAGGATTTCGATTTTAAGGTCCGCGGTGTGGGGGTTTTCTTCGAGGGTGGTGCGTAGGCGCTGGGCGCGGGTTTTGCCCGGGCAGATGGCGAAGCAGGCGAGTTTTTCCTGGGTGGCCCATTTCTTTAGCTGGTCATCAAAGCGGAGGATAGGGGTGTTGTTTTGTACGGTGAGCGTGCTCTCGGCATCAAGGCGGTAATGGGCGGTTGGTTCCAGGGTGAGGGCGGTGCGCTCGGCGTCCTCGAAGAGAACCGGACTGGAATCGACTTCACAGATTGCAATGCGGGTATCGTTTGCTTTGGCGCGTGCCTGCAGGGCTTGGGGGAAGCTGCGGATTTGTCCTTTAGGTGCTTTGGAGGGGTCGAAGCGGTAGGCGTGGTCGCGGGTGAGGCAGGCGGGTTCTTCGAGGATCCAGGTGAGCTCTTTTTTTGGGAGGTATTCGAGTAGGGCGGCGTCCTGTTCGAGTTCCGGGGTTTCTG
The DNA here is from genome assembly GCA_965659965.1 of Coraliomargaritaceae bacterium. Classification (GTDB taxonomy): domain Bacteria; phylum Verrucomicrobiota; class Verrucomicrobiia; order Opitutales; family Coraliomargaritaceae; genus UBA7445. Next base: position 6,911 of record CBFHXZ010000031.1, on the reverse strand, counting down.
AACTGGCGGCGGAGGGCACGGTGACGGTGTCGGCTTTTCCGGTGGTGCGCTGGGTGGCGGGGTCGAAGGTGCGGATGCTCTCGAGTTCATCGCCGAAGAAGTCGAGGCGGTAGGGTTGAAGGGCGTCGAGGGGGTAGAGATCGAGGAGACCGCCGCGAATGGCGAACTGCCCGGGGTTTTCGCAGAGGGCTTCTGAATCGTAATTCAGTTCGCGGGCGAGTTGATCGGTTAGTTTTGCGAAGTCGTATTTTTCCCCGGTACGGAGTTCAAGGCGTGCGCGGTTGAATTGTTCGCGGCGAGGGCAGGGGCCGAGCAATGCTTCCGGGGTGGTGATGAGGAGGCGCGAGGATTTTGAGGGACGCAGGAGTGTTCCGAGTGCCTGCAGTCGTTCGCCGATGCGGTCGGTACGGCGGGCGGCGTCGAGGTTGGGGGGCGGGGCTTCGGGGAAGAAGCAGATTTCCGGAGCGGCATCGGGGAGGAGCCAGTTGGCGTGTTGGTCGCATTGCGCCACGAGGGTTTCCGCGCGGCGCGGCTCGGAGACGAGGAGGACATGGACGCCCGGGTGTTCCGCAAGGAGGCTGGTGTAGCAGGCGGGACGGGCGGCCTCGCAAACCCCGTGCAGGAGACGGGCTTTGCCTTTGGTGGGTCGGAGTTGTGCCATCAGGTAAGTTTGAGCGCTTGGAGGGCTGCCCGGGCGGCGGCGAGTTCGGCGGTTTTTTTGGAAGTGCCGCTGCCGCGTCCGAGTTCCTTGTCCCCTAGGTGGACAGAGGCGTGATGGATGCAATCGTGGTTGGGGCCTTCGGAGGGGAGTTGACGGTATTCCGGCATGAGGCCCTGATGTTTAGCCTGAGTCCATTCCTGGAGTTGGCTTTTTGGGTCGCGGGCTTTATCGGGGTCGCTTGCTTCCAGAACGGCCTCAAAGATGTGGTGTACCACCTCGCGGGCTTCATCGATGCCGCCGTCGAGGTAGATCGCTCCAATGACAGCTTCGAGGGTGTCCTCGAGCATGCTGTCGCTGGGGTTCGATTGGTGTTTGCGCTGGGCCTCGCTGACGCGAAGGGCGTGTGCCAGTCCTATTTCGCGAGCCAGTTTTGTGAGGGTCTTACCGTTGACGATTTCCGCGCGCATGCGGTCGAGGGCGCCTTCGTTTTGTTTCGGTTTATTGCGGAGGAGGTGTTCAGCAACGATGAGGTCAAGGACGGCATCGCCGAGAAATTCGAGGCGTTGGTTATTGCCTGAGGGGGTCTCAAGGCTGGCGTGGGTGAGGGCTTGTTCCAGAAGATTGGGGATCTTGAATCGGTAGGCGATGCGTTCCTGGAGTTGGTGAATTGTGTCGGACATGATAAAAAAGAGAGGTAAAAAGTTTTCCTGCTTGCGCAAGGCAGGAAGCCTAGCAAAGGGTAATTTATGTAATCCTTGTCCGGAATCAATGCCGGGTCACAAAAAGCCGCTACTATTTTTAACATTGCCAAAGAAATCAAAAAAGACCGCTGCCAAAGAGAAACTCTTTGTGCTTGATACCAATGTGCTGCTGCACGACCCGCAATGCCTCTATAAATTCGAGGAAAACACGCTGGCAATTCCGGTGGAGGTTCTGGAGGAACTCGACCGCAAGAAATCTGCGCCAGGTGAATTGGGGTTTTCCGCGCGCAGTGTGCACCGCGACCTACGAACTTTGTTTGACCGTGGTGAAGAGTCGGTGCCGGATGCTTTGAAGAGGAAGGGTGGCGCGGTGCTCGGACGGAAACTTTCAACGGGCGGGGATTTGATTGTGGTGATCAATGAATATTTGGTGAATGGGGACTCCAAGAGCGCGGGGATGGAGCGTTTGCGTGCGACTTTGAGCGACTTGGACAAGATGGATAACCGTATCCTGGCATCGGTGATTTTTCTGCAGGAGGCGTGTCCGAAGCACCGGGTAGTG
>CBFHXZ010000031.1:0-4977 GCA_965659965.1 Coraliomargaritaceae bacterium | reverse complement strand
GGTGACTAAGGACGCGAACATGGCCTTGAAGGGTATCGCCCTTGGGATGGAGGTGCAGGACTACATGAACGACAAGGTCAACGACCTGAAGACGGGAGGTTGTAAGACGATTGAATTGAGCGAGGCGGATTATGGCCGCTTTATTGAGGAGCACGGTGTGGATCTGGAGCCGGGCGAAACGAATCATTTGTTCATTAACGAATACGTTTACGTGACGAGTGGTGATTTTCGCGAACCCGCGCGTTACCGGGGGGACGGTCAACTGGAGGGCTTGATTCTCGGTGAGAATACGGGAATTCAGATTCCGAAGGGCATTCGCATCAACCCGCTGAACAATGAGCAACGGATGTTAATGGATGCCTTGTTGGACGAGGACATCAAGTTAATCACGTGTTGCGGCAAGGCGGGTACGGGCAAGACTCTGGTCTCGATGGCGATGGCGCTGTATCAGACCCTCGGGGAGGACAATCTTTACGAGCGGGTCTTCATCACGCGCCCGTTGGTGCACATCGGTAAGGACACGGGGGCTTTGCCGGGAACGCTGGAGGAAAAGATGGCACCCTATATCGCGCCCTTCTATGACAATTTGGAGGTGCTTTTCAGCAATCGCAAGGTCGCGAAAAAGGACGAGGCGGAGAGCGCGCAGGCACAACTCGATAAGATTACCTCCAACCGCAAACGGAAGAAGGCGATGGCAAAACTTGCGAAGCAACCGGCGGCGCAGGACAATGAGGACGAGGAGAGCAACGGCCCTCGGAAACCGTATCAATTCCTCTTTGATTTCGGGATGGTGGAAGTGGAGGCGATGACTTTCATGAGGGGGCGTTCGCTCTCGAACACACTTTTCATCATTGATGAGGCGCAAAATTTAACCCCGCATGAAGCGAAGACGGTGGTGAGCCGGATGGCGGAAGGCTCTAAGGTCATCCTGCTGGGGGATCCCGGGCAGGTGGACAGCATGTTCCTCGATACGAATTCCAACGGCTTGGTACACACGGCGAAGCGTTTGCGCGGGACGGAGATTACGGCGCATTTGGAATTGGTGACGGGTGTGCGCTCCGAGCTCGCGGATATGGCGGCGGATTTGCTTTAGGGACTGCGGCACAGGTGCAACTTTTTCGTGTCTGTAGCGATATGGGGCTGGTGGCTCGCTTCGTTAGTTTTAGGGCGCTGTGCTTGCCTCGCACAAATCTGTTCTTATAACTTTTTTTTTATCATGAATCGCTTACCCCTTCCCGTTCTTCTGATTATTGCTGTTGCCTTTGGCTGGTGCCTGAGTTTTTTCCTGTCGCCCGGCGCGAAAGAGGGTGCGTCTGCGGGAGGGGGCGATGCCAGTTGGAGCGAGCAGAACAGTGATGGCTTGAGTACGCCGGCGCGCACTGCGGATGCAGTTGAGGATGCCGAGGCAATGGGTTTGGCGACTGAGGGTGTGGAATTGGATGCCGAGGAGGTGGTTATGATGGCGGAGCGCATCCGGGCGCTGTCGAATTCCCCGTCGATGTCGAATGCGCGTGAAACTTTTGATTTGATTTCGGGTATGTCGCAGGATGGCTTGCGGGAATTATTGCTGGGTGATACCGGCGGTTATGGCATGAGTGACGGGATGGTTTCGAGTCTGGCATTTATGGCATGGGTGGATCGCGATCCCGTAGCGGCGTTTAATTTTTATCAAAATGATTTACCGGCGGGGAATCGTTCGCGGCACAGCATGGCGCTCTTTTCGGCATGGGCGGGAGTGGATCCCGAGGCGGCTTCTGCAGCGGCGGCGCAGATCGAATCCGGGCACGACCGTTCGTTAGCGAATTTTGCGATTGCGCGGGCTTTGTTGGATAAGGATCCCGACCGCGCTTTTGAGGTATTACAAAACGGCGGGGGCGAGATGCGTCACTGGCGTTACAATGCCCTCTTTTCGCAATGGGCGGGGAAGGATCCGGTGGCGGCTCTGGCGAAGATAGAAACCCTTCCCGGTGGGGATATCCGCAACAATGCCTTGCAGGGCTACATCATTGCAATCGGGCGGGAGGATCCTGAGGCGGCAGGTGATTTTGCGATGAACCTGGAGGATGCGGATAAAAGGGCGCAGGTTATGCCGCGCTTGATTTATGAATGGGCGCGACGCGACATGGAGGGTGCTTTGGCATACCTTGCGAATTTACCGAATGACGGAACCAAGAACGAAATCATCCGAAGCAGCATGTGGGGGCTCACCCGTAGCGACCCGGTGCGGGCATATGAATTTGTGGTGGGCAATATGACAGGTCGGGCACGGGACGATGCGCTCGGTCAAGTGGTGAATGAGTTGGCGCGGCGCGACCCTGAGCAAGTCGTGGGGCTCATTGACAGCCTGCCCTACGGACGTGCTTATGAAACCGCGATAAAAAACCTCGCAAACCGTTGGGGGAACTCGGATCCGATTGCTGCGCTTGCATGGGTGAACAGCCTGGCGGGCGGTCCGGAAAAGGGCAATGCCCGCAGGACGGTTCTGAGTGCCTTTGCAAATAATGATACCGAGGGCGCAATGACCTACCTACAGACGATGCCACCGGGGGCAGACCGCGACTCAATGATATACAATGTGGCGCGGGACTTGGCCAAGAATGATCCCGTTTCGGCTTTAAGCTGGGCGGATAGTATGGGCGATAACGATTCAGCTGAAAGTGCCCGTAATTCGGTGCTACGTGAATGGGCGGGTCGTGACCCGATGGGTATGATAAACTATCTGGAGGGTATTGGTGATTCGGAAGCCCTCTCGCGTCAGGCAACAAATTTAGCGAGAAGTTATGCGCGTCAGGATGCTGCGGGTGCAGCAGAATGGGCCCTGAGCCTGGAGGATCCGAAAGCGCAACTTAAGGCGATCGAAGAAGCGGCGGAGGAATATCTGGATCACGACACTTACGAAGCGACGGTTTGGATCTCGGGATTGGATGAGGGACCGGTGCGGGACAAGGCGATTGAACAATTAATACCCAAGATACGACGGTCGGATGCGCCCTCGGCGCTGACTTGGGGATTGACGGTTGGGAATAAAAAGAGCCGTGAAAATTTGGTGAGCAGCGTGGTGCGCAATATGAAGAACAAGGGTATGGAGGCGGATGCGCGCCAGCAAATAAAGGGCAGTGAACTCCCGGAGAACGAGAAGAACAAGTACCTTAAAATGCTGGTCGATAAAACGACTTAGCTTAGGGCCTGGGTTTAGGCTTTGGCGTCTTCAATTTCCTTTTCGAGGCGTTCGATATATTCGGAAACGTTGCAGGTCAGCAGACGAGTGGAACCCGGGGAGACCTCGAGCACTTTATTGACGACGCCGTCGAGGAAGGCGCGGTCGTGTGAGACGAGAATGACGGTGCCCTCGAAGGCGTTAATGGCATCCTGCAGGACTTCCTTGGATTTGATGTCGAGGTGATTGGTCGGTTCGTCCAGGATAAGGCAGTTGCCCGGTTTCATGAGCATCTTGGCGAGGGCGACGCGGTTCTTTTCGCCTCCCGAGAGGACGGCGGTTTTTTTGAGGGCTTCATCGCCAGAGAAGAGGAGGGCGCCAAGGGCGGCACGGGGGTTGGCATCGGGGTTGTTGACCGCAGCGGATTCCACTTCGTCGAGGACTGATTTTGCGGGGTCGAGTTCTTCGGCTTGGGTTTGGGCGAAATAGCTGATGACCGTGTTGAGGCCTTTTTCAATGGTGCCGTCCTGGTAGGGTTCGCAGTCTGCCATGATGCGGGCGAGGGTGGATTTCCCTGCGCCGTTGACCCCGACCACGGCGATGCGGTCGCCCTTGTCGATGCGCAGGTCGAGTCCGTCAAAGATAACGTTGTCACCGTAAGCTTTGTGAAGGTTGGTGATGGTGATGACTTTAGAACTTGCGGGGGGCGGCGATGGGAAGCGGAAGAAGATTTTCTTTTCGTCGCGCGGGATGGTGACGAGCTCCATTTTGTCGAGCTGTTTGATGCGGGACTGCACCATGCTGGCTTTTTTGACGTTTGAGCGGAACTTGTTGATGAAGTCCTTGATTTCGGAGATTTCGCGCTGTTGGTTTTTGTAGGCTTTGCGCAGGGTTTCGAGGCGTTGCTTGGTTTCCTTGAGGTAGAAGGAGTAGTTGCCTTTGAAGGAATTGAGGTTGCCGAGTTTGAGCTCTAGGGTGCGGTTGGTGACGGTGTCGAGGAAGGCGCGGTCGTGGGAAATGATGATGAGGGCGCCCTGATAATGGCTGAGGTAGTTTTCGACCCAGTGCTGGGAGACGATGTCGAGGTGATTGGTCGGCTCGTCTAGAATAATGAGGGAGGGGCTTTGCAGGAGGAGTTTCGCTAGGGCGATGCGCATTTGCCAACCCCCAGAAAATTCACCGGTGTCGCGCTGGAAATCGGATTGCTGAAAACCCATGCCGAGGAGGATGCGCTCGATGCGGGACTTCATTTTCTGCGGTTCAAAATCCTCAAGTTTTTGTTCCCATTCACCAACCGCTTCAATGAGGTCGTAGTATTCCTCCGCTTCGGTGTCCATTTCGAGCATGGCCTCGTCTGCCTTGGCGATTTTTTCTTGGAGGGCAAGGATGTCGCCAAAGGCGCTCTCGGCTTCGGCGTAGAGGGTTTTGCCCGAGACTTCGATCCCATCCTGGGGGAGATAACCGACGGTCACATAATCGGGTTTATCGAAGGTACCTTTGTCGGATTCGATCTCGCCCATGATCATGCGGAGGAGGGTGGTCTTGCCGGAACCATTGGCGCCTACGAGTCCGATGCGGTCGTGGGCACCGATAACGCCGTTGATGGCGTTATAGAGGGTCTTCTTGCCGTAGTTGTGGGTAACTTGGTTGATAGTGATCATAATCGGAAAAGTAAGGGACGTTGTGAGATGAGCGGCGGGGTGGCAAGCGGGAAGGCGCTAATGGTGGCATGAAAAAAGCCCGTCGGGTAAGGACGGACTAGTAAATGAGAGCCTCGGGCTCTTTTGGGTTAGGTTTTAATTTTGGCAACTGGGGCAAGT
>CBFHXZ010000030.1:0-18186 GCA_965659965.1 Coraliomargaritaceae bacterium | reverse complement strand
CTTTATATATGCTATCACTCTAGATTACCCATGAAGAACAACCTACTACTCAAGATAACGGCTTTGTCGGCGCTCGCTGCCCCGCTTTTCGCTGCTGTGGAAATCAACATTATCGCCAACTCCGGTTCAGGACTTTACCAGGACTCCGGGAGTAATAATCTGGCGGACGGATCACTGTTGCGATTTGGTGCGTTTGACATTACTGCGTACAATGCGCTTTCAACCAACGATAAACAAAATCTTGCGACCGTGGATGGTCTCTTTACCGAATTGGGCACCGTCGCTTCCTCCAATGGTAGTTTCCTTTCGATCGGTAATTTCAGTTACACTGTACCCACGAATGGCATCAACTCGGGTGATCGCCTCTACACTTGGGTTTTCAATTCCTCAGATGCCGCAAGCGCGTCCGAGTGGGGCATTTACTCCAGCACGAATGTACAATGGACCATGCCGGTCGATCCCAACACCAACACGCTTTCCACAAGTACAATCGACAATGTGATCGCAGGGGGTACTTCCGGAAACAATTATACCTTGGCTGCGGTCCCTGAGCCGAGCACCTACGCACTCATCATCGGCGGCCTGGCGCTCGCCTGGGTTGCGATTCGCCGCCGTTAGTTGCACCCTTATCTTTTTTTCCAAACGCTCCGCACACCGCGGGGCGTTTTTTTTGTGGCAAGGTATTGGCGGCTCAAGCTCTAAGCGGTTAAATCCGCATTGGCGGTTCCCCTGAAATAGCCGAGCGTAATGCTGTTAGCAGTCGTGCCACCAGTCTGCCCGCACAATCCGTTTCCACCGTGCCGCTTTGTTAGATCACCCTCACCGTTAAAGGTCACGGAGGCCTTCTACTACCTCGGGGTGTTCTACAGCCTTGACCTCTGTTTCAATTATGAAAACGTGAACCTTTAACCTTAAACCAAACTCAATGAATCAAAAAAGTATTTTTCTTGCGGCTGTCATGGCCCTCCTCGTTGGCAGCGCGTCCATCAACGCCCAGACTGAAGTCGCCACCGAACCGGTAGCGGTTGTACCCACCCAGGCTGAGATGGTGGAAGCTTTCGGCTATTTCAGCGCCTTCCAACTGGGCATCAAACAACTCGGCTTTGAAGCCAGCGATTCCGAAGCCATTCTCAAAGGATTCAGCAAAGCCCTCGGCGCCGACGAACCCAGTCCCGAAATGCTCGCAGTCGTGCAGAGTCCTGCTTTCCAGGCCTTCATTCAGGCACGCATGGCAACCGCCCAGGCCGCTGCTGAATCCGCTGCTGCAGACGCCGCGGGTGACAACATCGCCGCCGGTAAAGCCTACATCGCGGCACTCAAAAGCAACGAGGCCGTTGAATCCACTGAATCCGGCCTGCACTACAAAATCCTCGAAGCCGGCGCTGACGACAAACCCGGTATGGAAGACACCGTTCTCGTGCACTATCGCGGCACCCGCATTGACGGCACCGAATTTGACAGTTCCTATGCCCGTGGTGAACCCGCCGCGTTCCCCCTCAACGGCGTGGTCCCGGGTTTCGGTGAAGGCCTCACCAAGATTGGCACCGGCGGCAAGATCATCCTCTACATTCCCAGCGAGCTCGGTTACGGCAACAACCCCCGTCCCGGCGGCGCCATTCAACCCGGCGACACCCTAGTATTCGAATGTGAGTTGATTGAAGTCAACCCCGAGAGCTAAGGAAAGCTCGACACTTTAAAAGCCCGCGTGTGAATCGCGGGCTTTTTTGTGCCAGCGTGAAAGCTTGTGTGATGCTCTGAGCCCGGCCCAGCCGGGAACCGCTGATATACACTAATCAACGCTAATGGATTTTTTATAGGTATAAGCGTAAATCAGCGTCTATTAGTGGTTGCCAGCTCCGCTGGCCCAGCGTGAAAGCCCGGCGTGAAAGCCAGCGTGAAAGCTTGCGTGATTCCCTGAGCCCGGCACAGCCTCACAAGCCCAGCTTGGGGTTGCCGCCGAGGGGTACAGGGTCTGAGCTTCGGGGATCGAGGGTATCGGCGGCGTAATATTTGTGGATTTGCGTGCCGGCGCGGAAGGGCGCGCGGCGGGTTTTTACCCATTCGGTGATGGCATTGAGGATGGCGGGGTCATCGCGTTTGGACCATTCGGGGTGAAGCCAAACGGGTACGTTGTGACGGAGTCGCTCGCCGAGTAGTTCGGTGTATTCGGCAATGGCGTCGGGGGTATCGACAATGATTTTAATTTCCTGCGCGCGGGCGATGTTTTGGGGAAGCGGGGCTTGCCAACGCTTGGGGCTGAGGGTGATCCAATCGAAGTCGCCCTGCAGCATGAAGCCGCCGCTGGTTTCGAGGTGCACGGGTTGCCCCTGCGCATGGAGGGCATCGGTGAGGGTACGCAGGTCGTGAATGGCGGGCTCGCCTCCGGTGATGATGGTGAATTCTGCTTTTGAATCGGCGGCGGCACGGGCGAGGGTCTCGGCTTCGGCGCGTTCGAGGGTCTCGGGTTTATGGTCGGGGTGCCAGGTACCGGCGGAATCGCACCAGGGGCAATGAACGGGGCAACCGTAAGTGCGGATGAAATAGGCGGCGCGTCCGGCGTGGAATCCTTCGCCTTGAAAGCTGTGGAACTGTTCGTGGATGGGTAGGGACATTACAGGGAAGGGCTGGGTTTATTCGGGCTGATAGCGGGCGGAATTCCGGCTGTCTTCCTCGATTTCAACGGCGGTGATCCAGGCGCGTGCTTCAGTATGCCGGCGTACCATGGGGTCGAAGATGCCGAAGAGATGACGGGCGATTCCCTCGCAGGAACAGTTGGGGAGGATGTAGGTCTTGAAGAGCGAGTTGTGCTTATTGAGGAGAGTTCCGCGTTCGGGGTCGTCTTCATTGAATAGGCAGGCGTGGTCGAGGTGGGTTTGGATCCACTCCTTGAGGTATTTGAGATCGCCGAAATCGACGACAAAGCCGTTGGGGTCGGTTTCGCGGCAGGCAAAGGTCAGGGTGATAGACCAGTTATGCCCATGAATGAGGGCGCAATGCCCTTCGTGGCGGTGCTGGCGGTGTGCAAAGGGGATGTCGCGGTAGGTTTTTTTGCAGGTGAGCATGGTGCGGTTAGGACGGATTGGAAAGGTGCCAGTGTTTGGCGCGAAGGGTTTCGAGGTCGGGGGCGTCGTCTGCGTAGCTCGTGGGGTCGTCGATTCCCGCGAGGTCAAGGGCTTCGCGGCGTTCGATGCAGGTGCCGCAACGCCCGCAGTGAAGCTCGCCGCCCTTGTAGCAGGACCAGGTTTGTTCAAAAGGGACGCCCAGTTTGGCGCCGCGGCGGGCGATATCGGCTTTGCTCCAATCGACAAAGGGGCGGCTGAGGCGAATTTTTTCCCAATCGCAGAGCCCGATCGCGGTTGCCATAGCGTCGGCAAATTCGGGGCGGCAGTCTGGGTAAATGGCATGATCGCCGTGGTGGGCGGCATAGGCGACTTCGGCGGCGCCGCTGCTGAGAGCATAACTGGTGGCAAGGGAAAGGAGGAGCATGTTGCGGTTTGGAACCACGGTGGATTTCATGCTTGCTTCGGTGTAATGCCCCTCGGCGACGGGAATATCGGGGGAGGTGAGGCTGCTTCCGGCGAGGAGCGGGCGAATGGCGGAGAGGTCGGCGCGTTGAAAGGGAACCTTGAGCTGAGCGCAGATGGTTGCCGCCTGTTCGAGTTCGCAGGCGTGGCGTTGTCCGTAATCGATGGAGAGGGCTTGCACGGCATGGCCCGCATCTAGCAGATGATAGAGGAGGACGGTGGAATCGAGCCCACCGGAATAAATAAGGACGGTTTTCATGAATTCAGTCGTTGCCGAAATGCGGCACCCTGGGAATCCGTTAGCAGGGTGTTGGATATATGTGGTTTTGCCGGCCAAGAGGGCAAGACTAAACTGGGACTTGCCCAAGCGATTGCTTGACAAATTGTCGCAGGATTTCAATTTTGATACTTCGCAATTATTACAGCAAAGCAATAAAGCGGGCTTGTCTCGCTTTTTTTATTTTTACCTACAATGAGCCACGAAATATTATCCGTTCTAGAATACATGGAGAAAGAGAAGGGGATCGCCCGTGATGACATGATCTCGGCAATCTCTACTGCCATCGCCAGTGCCGCCCAAAGGGGTGTTGGTTCCGCCCAGGAAGTGCGGGTAGAGATCAATTCCAAGACGGGGGCCTTAAAGGCATGGAACGCGCTCGAGGTCGTGGATTCCGTCAGCGATTCGGCGTCTGAAATTCATATCGAGAAGGCGCGTCAATTATCGCCCGAGGCGGAAATCGGTGGCGTGATCGAGAAGGAGATTGATCCTGCTTTTCTTGGGCGCATCGCAGCGCAGACTGCCCGCCAGGCGATCATGCAGCGCATCCGTCAATTTGAGAAGGACCGCATCTACGACGATTACAAAGACACGGTGGGTGACATTGTAACGGGAACGGTGCGCCGCCGTGACCGCGGTGATTTGATCATCGACCTTGGAAAAGCAGAGGCGATTTTGCCGCCGCGCGAGCGCGTACCGGGTGAAGACTACGCGCCGGGCGAGAGCATCCGTTGCCTCTTGTTAAGAATTGAACAAACCAATCGCGGGCCGGACATCATTCTATCCCGTTCGAACATCAATTTCGTGCGTCGCTTGTTTGAGCTTGAGGTTACGGAAATTGCAGACGGCACGGTCGTGATTGAGGCCATGGCACGCGAGGCGGGTTACCGTACCAAGATTGCGGTGCACAGCGCCGACCCCAAAGTGGATCCTGTGGGCGCCTGTGTGGGTGCTCGTGGTGCACGGGTTAAGACCATCGTTCGCGAACTGGGCGGTGAGAAAATTGATATCATTCGTCATTACAGCGATCCTATTCAATTACTGGAGGAGGCGCTCAAGCCAGCGGTTCCCAAAAACATTAAGATCAACGAGGTTGAACGCCGGATTCATTTTGAAGTGGCTGAAGACGATCTCTCTATTGCGATAGGTCGCCGTGGTTTCAACGCAAAGCTGACATCCCGCCTTTTGGGTTGGAAGCTGGATATCGGTAAGGTCGAACAGGAAGCGGTTGGTTTTGACGACAAAATCGCGAAAGCAGTGGAGGGGATTAATATGATACCCGGTATCGAACCCGCATTGGCAGCACGCTTGGTGACACACGGCTTTACGAGCCCAGAGGCTTTTGAAGGGGTCGGAGTGGAGGATCTCTCCGATGCTGGATTCACCCCGGAAGAAGCGGCTTTAATCATGGATCGAGTTAACGCTTACCTGGCGCAAAACACCTAAAGGCAAACACACAGACCGCAGATTAAGGGATTACCCAAATTTATGAGCGTACGCATACACCAGCTTTCTAAACAAATCGGAATGGAGAACAAGGAGTTGATTGAACTCCTTAAATCACGCGGCTACGAGGTCAAGAGTGCCTCTAGCACGGTGGACAACATTTCGGCAGCATCGCTGGTAGAGGAATTTGGTTTGAAAGAAACCGTTGAGGATGCACCGCAAGCAAGCGCACCCGAGCCTGCTACCCCCACCAAGGGACCCGTTCTGCCGGCTGGAGTGATTGTTAAAAGCAAAGCGGATATTGAGCGCGAGCGTGAAGCCCGCAATGCCGCAGCGGAGGCAGAAGCCGCAAAAGAAGCGGCCCGTGCAGTGCCACCGCCTGCACCCAAACCGACTCCGCCCATTCCCAAAAAACCGTCGACTCCGTCGGTAACCATTTCTTCGCCGGAACCTCCAAAGGCTCCAGCGCTTGCGAAAACCACGCCGCCACCCGCCACCCGTCCGCCAAGTACGCCACCACCGGCGCCCGCCGGCACACCTCCGAAGCCAGCGGCAACAACTCCACGAAAACCAGAAGATGCGGACACGGGAACAGAGACGCCTGAGGCGGCAACAACAGAGGCGAGCGATGCACCCTTACGAGTGGTGCACGTGAAACCGCCTATCGTGGTGCGGGACTTTGCGCTGGAATTGGGCCTCAAGCCTTTCAAGCTTATCTCGGAATTGATGGAGATGAGCATCTTTGCCTCGATGAATCAGACCATTGAGGAGGCGACTGCAAAATTATTGGCACAGCGCCATGGGGTTGAGCTGGAAATACACCACCGTGGTGAGCAATCAGAAAGCGGTAGCCAGAAGCCCAAGGTTGAGAAAATCGATGACAATGACCCGCGCTTTTTGAAAGAGCGTCCACCGGTCGTTTGTATTTTGGGACACGTGGATCACGGAAAGACGACTCTGCTGGACACCATACGAAAAGCGAATGTCACCGCGGGGGAAGCGGGTGGTATTACCCAGCATATCGGCGCTTATCAAGTGACTCACAACGAGAAGAAGATCAGCTTTATTGACACACCCGGTCACGCGGCTTTCTCAATGATGCGGGCTCGCGGCACGAACGTGACCGATATCGCAGTGCTCGTGATCGCGGCGGACGATGCCTTCAAACCGCAGACAGACGAAGCTTTGAAATTTGCCCAACAGGCGAACAATGCCATTGTGGTGGCGATCAACAAGACCGACGCCAAAGGGGCGAACGTTGACCGCGTGAAACAACAGATGCAGGAGAAGGGCATCGCGCCGGAAGATTGGGGCGGGGAAACTGTCACGGTGGAAGTCTCGGCGCTCAACGGTACGAACATTGAGGATTTGTTGGACATGATTCTATTGCAGGCGGAGGTTTTGGAACTAAAGGCAAATCCGGACTGCGCGGCCTCGGGAATCATCATCGAGTCACAAATTGAACACGGCCGCGGGCCGACTGCCTCTGTGATTGTTGAAAAAGGAACTTTGAAACAGGGAGATGCCTTGCTTTGCGGAGAAGCTTATTGTCGGGTCAAGTCCCTGATGGATGACAAGGGCAAAACTTTGAAGGCGGCACCGCCATCTACGCCGGTTAAGGTATTGGGTTGGTCGGGTGTTCCGGCTTCGGGTGATCGTTTCGTGACCTGTAAGAATGAAAAGACCGCGAAGCGTGAGGCGGAGGAAATTACCTACCAGCGGAAACGCGATGCCAACCGCCGTCAGGAAGAGGGTGAAGCAAGTTCAAGTGGTGGCGCAACGGTCGAGGATCTGTTCGCCGCGATTGAGAAACAGCAAAAGAAATGCCTGCGTTTGATTGTGAAATCGGACGTTCACGGTTCTGCGGAGGCGCTGGCAAATGCCCTATCAGAAATTGAAAGCGACAAGGTCGACCTCGACATCATCCACGTGGGCGTGGGTAATATCACCAAGAATGATGTTACCTTGGCGGGAGCCGGTGGTTCCTGTATTATCGGTTTTAATGTAAAGTTGGATACGGGCGTACAGGGCATCGCTAAGCATCACGATGTGCGGATTATCCAGCACGAAATCATTTACAAATTACTTGACCAGGTAGAGGAAGAGATGTCAGCGCTACTGGAACCGGAATTGCGGGAAAGCAAGAGCGGTGCCGCGGAAGTGCGCCAGGTCTTCAGTCTAGGAAAAGGCCGCACCGTGGCGGGTTGTATGGTCACGGAAGGTACCCTTACCCGTTCCGGAAAGGCATCTGTCATGCGCAAGGGTGAAGTGGTGCACGAAGGCAAAATTTCAACGCTCAAACGTTTCAAGGACGATGTGAAGGAAGTGCGCGCCGGATACGAGTGCGGTGTGAACGTGGAAGGTTACGATGCCTACGAAGAGGGCGATACCATCGAATGCTTTGAGGTTGAGGAGATCCGACCCTCTTTGCGCTGAGCCTGACTTTCAGCGCGGCAAATTAAGGTCCAATCCCTTGGAATTATGTCGAAACGTATCACACGGGTAAATGAATTGTTGCAGCGCGAAATCAGCGAGCAATTACACCAGCGTTATCGTGGTGAGGCAACGCCGATCACCATAAGTAGTGTCGATACAAGCAGCGACCTGCGTTCGGCGCGTATTTATTATTCCGTGATCGGTGACGGCGCGGCGGTTGAAAAGGCACGTGTTCTTTTTCGCCGTGTGGGACGTGATTTGCGCGACCGGGTCCGGAAACGGGTGATCCTGAAATATTTTCCGAATTTTGAATTTTGCTATGATCCCTCAATGGAACGAGGTGCGCATATTAATGAACTACTCGACGACCTAAATGAAAGTGATACCTATGAATAAATACTATCCTGAAGAAAGTGCGGCCTTTGCAAGCGAGGTGGAAGCTTTGCGTGGTACAAAGGTGGCGGTGCTGGGGCATTTGCGCCCGGATGGCGACTGCATCGGTTCGATGGTGGCACTGACACGTCTCCTGAATAATATGGGTATTGAGGCGGTGGGAGTGAACCGCGACACGGTTCCGGAAAACCTCAAGGCATTTGTGGGCGATACGCCCCTCGTACAGGCAGCGAATTTTAAACCCTCAGGGCATGTGGCGGTGACGGTGGATTGCGCGGACCGCAAACGCATCGGCGACCGCTTACAGGAATTGTTTCCCGAGATTACGCTGAATGTTGACCATCACATTTCAAACAAGGCCTATGCCCACAAGAATTTGATAATCGGAACGGCCTGCGCCACGGGTGAAGTACTGGCGGGGTTTTATTTTGATAACGGCTATGCCATCGATCCTTTAATGGCGCAAAATCTCTATGTGGGAATCGCGACGGATACGGGACAGTTTCGTTTTCCTTCTACCACGCCCGAGACTTTTGAAATTGCCCGTCGTTTGTGCGAACTGGGTGCGAATCCCGCAGCGGCAGCGTTTGAATTGTACGAGAATGAAAGCTTTGCGAAGTTTAAATTGCTCCAGCATTTTCTCGCCTCATTGAAACTGGAATTGCACGGACGTGTCTGTGTGGGGATGATTGAAGACGGGGTTTACGCGAACTGTGGTGCGTGTATGGATGACTCTGAGGGTCTGGTGGATTATGCCCGCTCGATTCGCGGGGTGGAGGTCGGTGTTTTTCTCGAGATGCGGGACGGTGCGATCAAGGGAAGCCTGCGGGCGAAAGACCCGTTTTTCCGTGTGGATCAAGTGGCACAGCAATTTAACGGGGGAGGGCATGCCTGTGCGGCCGGTTTGAATATGCAGGGAATCAGTTTGGAGGCGTTTCGTACGGAGTTGATCGCTGCAATCGCGCAACACCTCGAAGCTTTAGGCAGTCCTCCGGAGACGTCCAAGTAAATTATTATGAATCAAGATCCTGAAGGAATTTTACTGGTCGATAAACCCAGCGGCATCACTTCGCATGATGTGGTGGATCGCGTTCGGCGCATTTTTCACATGAAGAAAGTGGGCCACGCTGGGACGCTGGACCCGATGGCGACGGGCCTCATGATTATTCTGGTGGGTAAGGCGACGAAGGTTTCGCAATACCTTATGAGCATGGACAAGGAATATACCGGCACCTTGCGTCTTGGGCAAAGTACGGACTCTCAGGATGCCGAGGGAACCGTGACCGAGGAGCGCCCTGTGCCGGGATTGACGGAGACTGAGGTGCTGGCGCAAATGAAAACCTTTGTGGGTGATCAATATCAAACGCCACCGATGTTTTCTGCGAAGAAAGTAGGCGGGCAACCGCTTTACAAGTTGGCGCGCAAGGGAAAAACCGTGGAGCGGGAACCGCGGGTGATCCACATTCACCGCTTCGAAATGACAAACCTGGTGCTGCCTGAAATCTCGTTTTTGGTCGCTTGCAGTAAAGGCACCTATGTGCGGACGATTGCGCACGACCTGGGTGAAAAGTTTGGCTGCGGGGCGCATCTCAATGTTTTACGCCGAACGGGCATCGGTGACTTTAAAATTGAAAACAGCAGCACTCTGGAAACACTGGCAGAGGCAACGCCAACGGCTTTGCGCAAGCATCTGATTCCAGTCCTTCAGGCGGTGCCAAGCCACGCATTATAGAGAAGCCAAGTTATGAACTTTCCTGCGAGTGTATCGGGATTTGAAGCGCTGAAAGGCTTGAAGGCTCCGCTATATCTGGCGATTGGTGTTTTTGATGGAATGCACCGGGGACACAAGGCAGTCGTGGGTTCCGCGGTGCTGGCAGCGAAGGAGGCAGGGGGAGTGAGCGGGGTCCTGACCTTTGATCCGCATCCGAGTCGTTTGTTTCGAGGGGCGGAGGGGACGCGCCTGATTTTGCCGATTTCTGAAAAGATCCGTTTGCTGCACGATGCAGGGGTAGCGGTTGTGATCGGGAAGCAATTTGATGCGGATTTTGCGGCGATTGAGGCTTTGGAATTTGCCGCGTTTTTGAAAGCAGCCCTTCCCGGCCTTGAGGGGATCTCGGTGGGCTCCAATTTTCGTTTTGGGCGTCAACGGGCGGGTGATGCCGAACTTTTGAAAGCAAGTGGTAAAGCGGTGGGTCTCAAAGTTGTCGTGGTAGAGCGTCTGCGCTATGAGGGCGAAGCGATAAGTAGTACCCGTATACGCACCGCACTCGAGGCGGGTGCCATTGAATCGGTGAATGCACTCTTGGGTTATTCCTATGGTTTTAGCAGTGAGGTTATTGGGGGTGCAAAAAAGGGCCGCGAGCTGGGTTTTCCGACCTTGAATTTACCTTGGGCGCCCGAGTGCTTGCCCCGTTTTGGGGTTTACCGGGTGCGACTTCGACCAAGGGATGGGAATGAATGGGTAAACGGAATTGCGAATTACGGGGTGAAACCGACGGTATCGTCTGACGCCAAGCCAGCTTTGGAGGTGCACCTACTGGAGGGAACCGAACTGGGTCCGGGTGCAGCGGTTGAGGTCGAGTGGTTGGGCTTTTTGCGGGGCGAGCAGAAATTCGAGAACGAGGAGGTCTTGCGTGCGCAAATTGCAAAGGACGTAGCTTGGGCATGCAAACAGGCGAGGGATGGCTGAGCGCGTGATTGAATACGAAGTACCGGCAACGGTGCAGGCTGAACGGGCGGATAAAGTGTTTGCGGCTTCATGTGAGGATGTGAGCCGGGCACGACTCCAACGCGCCTTTGAGGCGGGACAGGTTACTTTTGATGGGGCTGTCATTGAACAGCGGTTTAAGTTAAACGGTCCGGGTCTTTTGCGCGCATGTCTGGTTGAAATCGAAGCCGCTGGTGGTCCACGGGCGGTGTCGATTCCGCTGGAGATTGTCCATGAGGACGAATCCATTGTAGTGGTGAATAAGGCTGCCGGAATGATTACCCATCCGGGGAGTGGGACGGGTGAGGACACGCTGGTACATGCACTTTTACACCATACCGGGGGGCAACTGAGTTCAGTGGGGGCACCGGATCGCCCGGGGATTGTGCATCGTCTGGATAAAGAGACGACGGGTTTAATCGCGGTGGCAAAGACGGATTTAG
Organism: Coraliomargaritaceae bacterium; assembly: GCA_965659965.1. Classification (GTDB taxonomy): domain Bacteria; phylum Verrucomicrobiota; class Verrucomicrobiia; order Opitutales; family Coraliomargaritaceae; genus UBA7445. The sequence goes on along the minus strand of CBFHXZ010000030.1, from coordinate 6,960 downwards.
CGCACCATCGTTTGGCATCGGCGTTCAGCGAACGGAATACTTACAAGCGTTATACTGCGCTGGTTATGGGCGTGCCGCGGGTTGAATCCGGTAGCTGTTGTGAACCGATTGGCCGGCATCCGGTGCACCGCACGCGAATGGCAGTGCAGGCAAGCGGGCGCTCGGCGCATACCGATTGGCGCGTGGAGGAGGTTTTTGAAGCGCAGGCAGCGCGGGTTGCCTGTGTGATTCATACCGGACGTACGCATCAGATTCGAGTACACCTGAGCCATTGCAAGCATCCACTTCTGGGAGATGTCGTTTATGGATTCAAAGCCAACCGTTTGCCGGCAATAGCGGTGCCGCGCGTGATGCTGCATGCGGCGGAGTTGCGACTGCCGCATCCTGAAACAGGTGAAGCGCTTTCTCTTCAAGCGCCCTTGCCGGCGGATTTTGAATCAACGCAGGCGGCTTTGCGGGCGGCTAAAGTTTGAGCGCTTCGTGGGCGACGCCGTAGCGGAGGTTGTAGAAGGAATGGGTGGTGGTGTCACGCTGGGCGTATTTCAAGACGCTTTCTATGGTGATGAGGGCAGTGGGGAGAATATCCGCACGTCGTTTGGGAAGGTGCGGAATGGCGAGCCGTTCATGTAGCGGGAGTGCCGCGAGTTCCCTGCGCAAATTGGAAAGGGTTTCCAGTTTCATGCGGGGAGGGATTTCATCGATGGATTGACCGGCACGGGCTGCGAGGATGGCACGGGTTACGGTGGCGGCTCCACCGGTAATGAGGAGTGGCCATTCAAGGGGTTTAAAATCAAAAGCGGACTCGGTTAATGCGGTGTTAACCTGCGCGGAAATTTTATCTTGAAGGGTGGAGTCGAGCGGGGCGTCACGATCTGTCAGTAAGGCTTCAGTGAGGCGAACTGACCCAAGCTGCAGGGAAATGGCTTGTTCCATTTGGTTGTCGGAAAAACGAACCAACTCAAGGCTGCCACCTCCGAGATCCATTTGAAGGAAGCTATTGAGACCTTTCAGTTGGGGGTCGCAGGCGAGACCGCAGCCGATGTAGCGGGCTTCTTCGGTGCCGCTTAGGATTTGCATAGCTTGTCCTGTTTCATCCCGGATACGGTCGATCCATTCCATGCCATTGGTGGCATCGCGGACGGCACTGGTGGCGACGAGGCGAATAACCGCGGGTTCAAAGGTATTGGCGAGGGGCAGTAGTTCTCGAATACTGGCGAGGCCTTGCTCCATGGCGCGGGGGGTGAGTTCCGGTTGGGATCGGCTGATGCCGGCGCTGATTCGGGTTTCAATGGTCTTGGTAAAAACCGCTTCTACGGGCACTTCCGGTGAGGCGTAGCGTGCCACTAGGAGTTTGATGGAGTTACTTCCTACGTCGATAACCGCGACTGTTTTGTTTTGGGTCACAGAGATAGGGATGTGGGATGTGCTTTGCAGTTGCAATGCCTTTGTCAGGGCGACAAAGGTGTTGCGTGTTTTACGATGAGGTAAAAGTGAATTTTTTTGCGGGTAAGGGTGGCGATGGCTGCTTTAGTTTTCGGCGTGCAAAGTATGAACCCAAGGGTGGTCCCGACGGTGGTAACGGCGGGCGCGGAGGGGATGTATATTTGATTGCGGATGAAAATGTCGCGGATTTGACGGCTTATTATTTCAAGCCTAGATGGAAGGCCCGGAATGGTGAACCCGGCAGAGGGTCGAATCAATACGGAGCGAAAGGAGCGGACATAGAATTAAAAGTTCCGGTGGGTACGGTGGTGATTGACCGGGAAACAGAAGCGGTGGTGGCAGAAGTAACGGAGCATGACGAACAAGTGCTTTTGCTTGAGGGCGGCGAAGGTGGAAAGGGAAATACCGTTTTTAAATCTTCGACGAATCAGGCACCGCGGGAGTATACGCTGGGTAAGCCGGGCGGGTCGGGTGAATACCGTTTAGTGATCAAGACCATTGCGGATGTGGGCCTGATCGGTTTTCCAAATGCTGGGAAATCGACCTTGTTGAATATGATTACGAATGCGCATCCGAAGACGGGGGCCTATCCCTTTACAACGCTGTTTCCGACAGTGGGAGTTTTGGAATTTCCCGAGGAGTACGAGCGGGTGACCGTTGCGGATATTCCCGGCCTGGTGGAAGGCGCGAGTGATAACCGCGGCTTAGGGCACCGTTTCCTCAAGCATGTGGAGCGTTGTAAGGTTTTATTGATTATGGTGGATATACAAGGCACCGATGACCGTGAACCGATTGGGGATTTACGGGTGCTGCAAAATGAATTGAAGCTCTACATGGCGGCCTTGTCGCGCAAACCAGTGCTGGTTGCAGCGAATAAGATGGATGAACCGGATGCCCCGAAAAACCTGAAGCTTTTTGAGAAGAAGTGTAAGCATCCACTCTACCCAATTTCCTGTGTATCGGACGAGGGTTTTGATGCCCTGAAGGCGGCCTTATTGGAGGCGGTGCTGAAGGTACGTGCCGAGGAAAGCCAGGAGGCGGAATAAATCCAGCTGTTCAGTTGGTCACGGTTCGGGTGGGACCACCCATGAGCACCCAAACCCAAATGAGGCAGGTCCAGAAGGTGATGACGCCGACTACTTCGTGCATGAGGTCATAGTGAGCCATCATGTAAGGCGCGAGCAGGACAATGATCACAATGCGGAGGATGTTGAATGCGAAGCCCACGAACAGCGCCAGGAGCATATTTATGAATAGTTGCGTCAAGTTGGTTCGCCGATAGAGTGCAAGCATGAGGCCTATCAGCAGGCTTGTCAAAATAACACCAAAACCATTGCATTCAGAGGCTACGTGAAAAGGTTGTTGGTTGACGAAGAGGATGAGGCGCGGAGCGACTTGAGCGCTTTCGGCAATGCCAAGTTCTACCGATTTACCAAGGAGGCCGAGGAATTTGCCACTCCACATTCCAGCGAACGTACGAAGGGGCCAATCCAATATGCCCATGAACATGCTCAGGGTAATGAAGGTGGCGAAGGTGGCGCAGGCGGTGTAGCAAATGCGCCGCATGCCACCGCCAAAAATGAAAAGCGCGAAGGCGGTTAAGCCACTGCAATATGCAACGATACTGCTGATTGAGAGGGTGAGATTCCGAATGGGGGCGGGGTCGGTGAAACGACTCAGGAAGCAGGCGGTCAGCAGGCAAAGGTAAGACAGTATGAGGGTCTTGCTGGCGGGCGGATTCAGTGAAAGGGGATCCTTGACTTCAAGCCGGTTGAAGTAGGCGAGGCTCAAAATAGCAAAGCCCTGAATGATGATGGTATTGAGAATGCGTCCCTGTGTGTGGGCACTTTCAATCAACCATGCCGTGAAAGGCCAGAAAATGAGTCCCAGACTGGCGAAGAGGAGTAGGCTGAACCAAAAGTCCCGTTCTTTATATTTTTCCTGAAAACTGTCAGCGAGTTGTTTGCGGAGGGCCATGGCTTATCGGGCGCGTTTCTTTTCCCAGGGTCGACGATCGTCAACTTTTTGTACGGGTAAAGCTTCTACGCGGATTCCTGCGACCGCAGGATGACGGCGGAGTTCCTTATAGTTTTCGCCATTGATTGCGATTTTAAGGGCCTTGGAGGAATCGGTCTCGAGGATTTGGTCGTCGATAAGGAAACTAATAGCGACTTCCGAGCTGTGTTCGCTGGTATTTTCTCCATCGCGGCTTTGTTGGTATTCGCGGTCGATGATTTCCCTGAGGAGGGGTAGGAAGTCTTCGGTTTCGCGGTCGGGATAGAGGATGAAATTAATGCGCTGGACGAGGCGGGGGATAGAGGTTTGGAGGTCGAAGAGGTCGTGACCCTGTAGTGACATCTCTCCGTTGCGGTGAGCGAGTTGCCCGCGCAGGAGAACGAGTTTCTCGTCCTCAAATCGTGAACGGTTGCGCTCGAAGGCTTCAGGAAACATGATGACTTCGTAACTGTGCTCGCGAGTGGCGAGGGTAAAGATGGCGAATTGTTTGTTGTCCTTTTTGGTGTAGCGGGTCTGGATTCCGGTTAAGATGCCGCAGAGGCGGAAGGTACTGCGGTCGTCGAAGTCATTGAGTTGTTCCGGTTTGGTGAAGGAATCGAGTGCGAGATCGAGGCCGCGGTAGGCGTCCATGGGGTGGCCGGATAGGTAAAGCCCGAGGAGTTCTTTTTCGAAGGCGAGTTTTTCGCGTTTGGACATGGGTTCCAGTCCGGGGGGTATGGTTGGGCTTGCTCGCTCGCTGGTTTCCTCATCAAGCCCAAAATCCATGGTATCCTGTCCTGCCGCTTTATCTCTCCTTTCGGTGATGGCCTCGGCGAGTTCGGCATCCATATCGTGCAGCAGATGGGCGCGGTCCTGACCGAGAGAGTCAAAGGCTCCTGTTTTGATGAGGGCTTCGATGACGCGCTTGTTGATGGCTTTATCGCCTGAGCGGACAATAAAGTCGTGGAAGCTTTGATAGGGGCCGTTTTTCTTTCTTTCTGCGATGATGAGGTCGGCGGCTCCCTCGCCAACGCCTTTAATGGCGGCGAGGCCGAAGCGAATACTGGGCGCCTCATCTTCAATGACCGGGGTAAAGGTCCGTCCGGAAATATTGACATCGGGGCTGAGGACGGGGAGGCGCATGGCGCTACATTCGTCGAGGAAGTGGGCGATTTTATCGGAGTTGCCCTGTTCGGAACCGAGAACGGCGGCCATGAACTCAACGGGGTAATTGGCTTTGAGAAAGGCCGTGCGGTAACTGAGCATGGCGTAGGCCGCCGAGTGTGATTTATTAAAGCCGTATTGCGCGAATTTCTCGAGGAGGGCGAAGATGGACTCGGCGGTCTTGCGGTCGATGTCGTTGGTTTCCTTGGCGCCGGTTATGAAGACATCTTTTTGGGCATCCATGACCTCCTTGATCTTTTTTCCCATGGCACGGCGAAGAATATCGGCGCCGCCAAGGGTGTAGCCCGCGATAATCTGGGCGGCCTTCATGACTTGTTCCTGATAGACGAGGACGCCATAGGTTTCCTGAACGAGGTCTTCGAGGAGGGGGTGCGGCACCTGAATGGTTTTGGGATCTTTTTTGCCTTCGATGAATTGATCAATGAACTGCATGGGCCCCGGACGATAGAGGGCGATGAGTGCAATAATTTCCTCGAACGAACTCAGGCCAATTTGGCGGCATAGTTTTTGCATCCCGCCGGATTCCAATTGGAAAACTCCGGTAGTGCGCCCGCTATTGAGGAGCTTGAAAGTGGCTTCGTCCTTGAGCGGGACTTTTTCAATGTCGAAATCGGATAGGGCGCGGGTTTCGCGGACAAAATTCTGGGCATCATCAATGACGGTGAGGGTCTTGAGCCCAAGGAAGTCCATTTTGAGGAGCCCGAGTTCCTCGGCGGGTCCTTTGGGGTATTGGGTGGTAAGGTCGCCTTCCTGAAGGGTAACGGGTACGAGATTGGTGATATCCTGGTCGGCAATGATAACGCCGCAGGCATGTTTGCCGGTATTGCGCACCATACCTTCAATGACGCGGCCTTGTTCGATAATGCTCTGGGCGATGGGGTTGGTTCTGACCTCGGTTTGAAGCTCAGGGGATTTTTTAACGGAATCATCGAGCGAGATGTTCAGCTCATCCGGAATCATTTTTGCGATTCTGTCGGCTTGGTTGTACTCGACTTCATTGACGCGGGCGAGGTCGCGGACGACCATTTTTGCACCGAAGGTACCGAAGGTAATGATGTTGGCGACGCGGTCTTTGCCGTATTTTTCACGGACGTAGTTGACCACGAGGTCGCGGCGGCGCATGCAGAAGTCGATATCAAAGTCGGGGGGAGAGACGCGCTCAAGGTTGAGCATGCGTTCGAAGAGGAGGCCAAAACTGAGGGGATCGATGTCGGTTATTTTGAGGACGTATGCCACAATACAACCGGCACCGGAACCGCGACCGGGTCCAACAGGGATGTCTTGGCGCCGTGCCCAGTCAATGAGATCCCAAACGATGAGGAAATAATCCACGAATCCGGTACCGGTAATAATGGCGAGTTCGTAGTCGAGTTGCTCACAATAGTTGCGATCCTTGGCGGTGGCATTTTCCAAGTCTGCGCGGCAGGCGTCGTAATCGGTACCATAGCGTTCTTTGAGGCCGGTTTTACAGAGCTCGAAGAGGAAAAGACCGTTTTTTTTGAAGTCCTCGCGTTCCTGTTTGTTGAGGGTGATGGAATCTTCGCCGTCGCGGATAAGGACAGCGTTTTTGCTTTCCTCGTAAATATCGAGAATGCGGTCAAAGTTTGAATGGTCTTCGCCGCTTTCTAATTCAATGGCCCGCTCGTAGACAGGGTAGTGGTCTTCGCCGAAGGGGAGTTTGACTTCGCACATTTCGGCAACCGCGCAAGTGTTGGTGATTGCCTCCGGGGTCTCCTTAAAGGCGAGTTCCATTTCCTCGCGGGATTTAAGGTAGAACTGGCGGGCGTCATAGCGCATGCGTTTTTCATCGCTGAGCATGGATCCAGTTTGGATGCAAAGGAGGGAATCATGGGGTTCCCAGTCGCTGTCATTGACGTAGTGGACATCATTGGTGGCGACGACTTTGAGGTCGAACTCGGTGGCGATTTTGAGGAGGTCGGGAATGATACGGCGCTGTTCCTCGATGCCGTGATCCATGAGCTCGACGATGAAGTTCTCCTTGCCGAAAATATCAATGAAGCGGGAAGCGGCTTTGCGGGCTGCGGGGTAATCACCTTCGAGGAGGAGGCGGGGAATGACGGCGGCAAGACAGCCGGAAAAAGCAATGAGGCCCTCACTGTGGGCAGCGAGGGTTTCGAGGTCGGTGCGGGGGTTGTAATAGAAGCCTTGGGTGTGCGCTTTTGAGACCAGCTTACAGAGGTTTTGGTAGCCGGTGAAATTGCGGGCAAGGAGGCCCATGTGGAAGGATTTCTGGTTTTTGCGTTCCTCGTTTTCGGTGGCGAGGGTGGGTTCATAGACCAGATAGATTTCACAGCCAAGAAGGGGTTTGATGCCGTG
>CBFHXZ010000029.1:0-18187 GCA_965659965.1 Coraliomargaritaceae bacterium | reverse complement strand
TTTCATGACCAGAACCTCGGTCCGGTCGCAGTGTTTGCGGGTTAGTCCTCGGATTCTAGGTCCGGGGTTGCTTGTTCAAAGCCGTGTATCTGTTCCGCTTCTTCCGGAGATTTCAGAACCTTGAGGATGCACCAGAGCAAAAGCGTGCTTACGCCCAATACTGAAACAAACATTATTATCCATCCGCTGCTCGTCATGGTTTAATCCTTTGTTTTTGTAGTTTTATAGGCGGGGTTCAACGCCACACAGAATGCGAAAAATGCCGCTACCAAGCCAATCAAGAGAATACTCAACCAGGCAACCGCGTTGGGTTCGATGAAAAGATCCTTCACGTAATTGCTGTAGCTCGCTTCGCCGGTATTGAAATTAAAGCCGAAGATATTGGTCGCCACCCACATGATGAAAATTGCCAGCAGGAGGAGCGGACTCACGTACTTCATGATGAATTTGTAGAACCGCGGAATGCGAATGACAGAACCTTCGTGAGCGAGGGCAAAACCTTTCTCGATTCCCACAATCCAGCCAAAGATTATGATTTGTACGGTGGAAAGGACAAAAATAAGGAAGGTGCCTACCCAGAAGTCCAGCGTGTCCAATGCCTTAACGTCCGCGCTGAAATAAACCACAAAAGCACAACCGACCGCCGTAATCATCCCCAGAAGGGCGACCGATTGCTTGCGGTTCAGACGCAGCGCCTCCTCAAGGAATGCGATACCGGGTTGCAACATTGAGAGCGAACTCGTCACCGCCGCCAAAAACAAGAGGAAGAAGAAAAGCCCCCCAAAGAGCGCCCCGTAAGGCATGCTTGCAAAGACCATGGGCAGGACGTTGAAACCCAGACCGAAAGTGCCCATTCCGGCAACACCTGCCACGCCCAAGAAGGTCACCGCCGCGGGTAGGGTGATGAGACCCCCGAGCGCCACTTCGCAGAATTCATTCGCGCTGGTAGCTGCAAGGCCGCTCAAGACAACATCGTCCTTTTTCTTAAGGTAACTCGAGTAGGTGATGATGACCCCAAAACCCACGGAGAGGGAAAAGAAGATTTGCCCTGCTGCCGCTAGCCAAAGCTGGGGATTGCGCAACTGTTCCAAGACCGTGATGCGCCGCAGGCGATGGTTTGGCTCGCCGGCACTCTGCATGCTTACCGCCTCAATCCGAGCCGGGTCCACCAGTTCCTCCGCTACCGTCCAGAGCCCATCTGCCTCGCGTGTTTCCACAACGTGCTTGGTGGGGTTCCACATAAAGCCAAGGCCGTTATTCACGTTGCGCTCCGGATGTGCCACATCGGGAGTTCCCAGCGTCAAGACACGCACTAAAATAACCACCGCCAAAATGACGAGTGTTGGCATGGCGTAGCGACAGAACCATTCAATGCCACGTGAGAGGCCGCGATAAATCAACAGGAAGTTGAGTATAAACACCAAGACCAGATAGAATCCCACCTGTTGAATGCCAAAGCCCAGCGCGCTCCCGTTTTCCTTTACCCCGATGAATCCGCCCCAGAATCCGCCCGATTCCTCGACCGTTTTGAAATTCAAATCCCCCGCAAAGAAATTCACGGCATAACCCAGGCACCAGGCCTCAATATAAACATAATACATATATATGATGATCGGGATCAAAACCCCAATCACGCCGATGTATTTAAAGGCCGGTCGGCGGGTCAAAATATTTAAGATGCCGGGACAGGAGTTAAAGCCCAGCCGTCCACCCTCACGCCCCATGGTCCATTCCGCCCAACAAATCGGCAAGCCAATCAGCAGAAAGGCCACAAAATATGCCAACATAAAAGCCCCGCCGCCGTATTCCGCCGCCTGCCCGGGGAAGCGCAGGAAATTTCCCAGCCCCACCGCGCTGCCCGCAACCGCGAGAATGACCCCCAGTCGTGAATTCCATGCATCCTTTATTTTAGACATCGTTCCTGCATTAACAGGTATCAAAATACCATAATCCAGCAAAAAACCACGTAAACTGAGTGACAAAACTGCCTGAAAGGTCGTAAATAGAGCAATCATGTTTATCTTGGATCGACATATCCTCAAGGAATGGGCCGTCGCCTTTCTCCTGACCCTATGCCTGATCGTGGGGGTTTTGATCCTGCAAAACATGATGGACGACCTCCCGGACCTCCTCGAAGTGCAGGCCACCTTCCCGCAAATCGTTTACTACTTCCTCCTGTCGCTCCCGGCCTATTTGCCCTTGGTTTTGCCCATCATTTTCCTCGTCTCCCTTCTTTTTTCCGTAGGCAACCTCCACAGAAACAATGAGATCATTGCCCTCCGCGCTCAGGGACTCAGTCTCTTTCGCATCAGTCGTTCCCTCTGGTTGGTTGGCTTGCTCATATCGATTGGCTTGTTTTACCTTACCGCCTTCCTCGTCCCCCAGACGGTTGAACGCTCGCGCACCTTTCTCGACAACCTCGACTTCGCCGCACGCGAGGCGGTCATGGATTCCCGCGATGTCGGACTTATCTACAACATGGGCTTCGATAATCGCCGTGATGGGCGACTCTGGTTCATGGATCGTTTCAGTGAACGCGCCTGGCTCGCCCTCGGCGTGACCGTTCACCTGCGCAACAACGAGGGCTATGAATTGCGCCGCATCTCCGCCAGCGAGGCCTACTACGACGATACCCAAAACAATTGGGTCTTCCTCAACGGACGCGAACTCCTGCTCGATTCCGAAACCGGCGACCCCCTCCGCATCCTTTCCTTCGAACGCAAAGCCTTTCCCGAGTTTGATGAAGACCCCGGCCTCATGCTCGCCCTTCACAAACGTCCCAAGGAACTGTCCCTCCACGAACTCCACCGCATCATCAAAACCATTCCCCCTGAAGACAACCCCGCCGTCCACGCTTACCTCGTCCGCTACTTCCAACAACTCGCCAGTCCCTTTACCTGTCTCATTATGGTCGGCATTGCCGTGCCCTTTGCCGTTTCCGGCGTCCGCACCAGTCCCATGGTCGGCGTTTCCAAAAGCCTCGCTTTCTTCGCCGGGTTCTACGTCCTTATCAGCATCGCAACCATGCTTGGCGAACGTCAGATCATCCCCCCCTGGATGGCTGCCGGACTCCCTATCTTTGCCATGCTCTTTATCTCCGACTGGCTCTTCAAACGCGCCAACTAAACCGCACTCATCGCCAGACCGGCGATGCGGCCGGTGGTCCAGGCGGCTTGGAAGTTGAACCCGCCGGTAATGCCGTCGAGGTCGAGGCATTCCCCGGCGAAGTGGAGTCCGGGCAGGTGTTTGCTTTCCATGCGGCGAAAGTCGACGTCCTTGAGTCGGACGCCGCCGCAGGTGACGAATTCGTCTTTGTTGGTGGTTTTGCCTTCCACTTGGTAGGTTCCGGCGAGACATTCGCGCATGAGGGCGGTTTCGGGTTTTTTGCCGAGTTGTGCCCAGGGGGTGCTTTCGTCGATTCCGGCGTGTTGTGCGAGGCGTTCCCAGAGACGCCGAGGCAGGGCTTCGATGGGGGTGTTTTTGACGGCCTTGCGGGGGGCGTTTTTGCGGAGTTCGGTAAAGGCAGCCTTGAGTTTGGCTTCGGTGGTTTCGCCGAGCCAGTTGACGGTGATTTCAAAGTGGTAATTGGCGTCTTGGATTTCGCGTGCGCCCCAAGCGGAGGCGCGGAGGACGGCGGGGCCGCTGAGTCCGCGGTGGGTGATGAGGAGGGGGCCGGATTGGGGCTTGTTGGCGGGTAGGGCGGTGACACGGGCCTGGGGCACGGAGAGACCAGAGAGGTCATGGAGCCGGGCGTCATTGACGTTGAAGGCGAAGAGGGAGGGGGCGAGGGGTTCGATGTGGTGACCGAGGGCGCGGAGGTCGTCGGGCAGTCTGGAGCCTTTGAGCGAACCGGCGGCGATGCAGACGGCATGCGCTAGCACTTGACTGCCGTCGCTGAGGTTAAGCTGAAAACCTGAGTCAGGGTTGTGGTTTAGTTCCGTGAGGCCGCATCCGGTTCGGGTTTTAACGTCCAGTTCCCGTGCCGCTCCGCGCAGGCAGTGGATAATGGTTTGGGAATCGTCGGTAACGGGAAACATACGTCCGTCGGGCTCGCGTTTGATAGCGACGCCGCGTTGCTTGAACCATTCAAGGGTGTCGCGGGGTTGCCATCGGTGGAAGGCGGCCCGCAGTTCGCGTGCGCCCCGGGGGTAGTGGGTTGCCAGTTCTGCTGGGTCGAAGCAACTATGGGTCACGTTACAACGTCCCCCGCCTGAGATTTTGACCTTTTGCAGGCAGTGTTTGCCTTTTTCCAGAAGCAGGACGTGGGCATCGGGATTTGCCTCCGCGGCGGTCACGGCGGCGAAGAATCCGGCAGCGCCCCCGCCGATGACGGCAATACAGCGGGTTTCTTGCTTGAGTGGAGACATGGCGCAAGGGTGATAATTGTCATCTAAAAAGCGATTATAATTGCAGGCGGCTTACATGCATCGTTTTCTCCTGAGCTTTTATGCGGGTCGACCCGGCCGCATTCAACCCAAGCAACTATCGTGATTCATCTTATATACCGAAAATTCGGCAACCGCCTGCATGCAAAGGACGACGTCCTATCCGGTTTGACCGTGGCGCTCGCGCTGGTGCCTGAAGCAGTCGCCTTTGCCATTATTGCCGGCGTGCCGCCCTTGGTGGGACTCTATGCTGCATTTATGGTCTGCCTGATCACGGCGGTAGCGGGTGGACGTCCGGGGATGATCTCTGGCGCAACGGGTGCCTTGGCGGTTATCATGGTGGGGTTGGTGAAGCTCGGCAATGATCGCGGACTGGAGCTCGGGCTCGGTGAAAACGCGGGGCTACAATATTTATTCGCGGCGGTTATTTTGATGGGGCTCATGCAGATCGGTTGTGGAGCCTTGCGGTTGGGGCGCTTTATTCGACTGATCCCGCAACCCGTGATGTTCGGCTTCGTGAACGGTTTGGCGATTGTGATTTTTCAGGCGCAGTTCCCTATGTTCACCGGCGCGCCCACTGAACCCGGGGCGGCATGGTTGGGAGGTTCCGCGCTTTACCTGATGCTCGGTCTCGTGGCGCTCACCATGTTTATCATTCAATTTTTGCCCAAGTTGACCACGCAGGTTCCGTCCTCGCTGGTGGCGATTGTCACGGTGAGCGTGATTGTAATCGGGTTCAATTTCGACACCCTCGTGGTAGGCAATATGTCTGCCATTGGCGGCGGACTTCCGAGCCTGGTACAGTTCAATATCCCGCTCAATTGGGATACCTTTCAATTTATTTTGCCCTTTTCAATAATCCTGGCGGCAGTCGGCTTGATTGAGTCGCTCATGACGCTCACGCTCATTGATGAATTGACCGAGACGCGAGGGCAGAGCAACCGTGAGTGCGTCGGGCAGGGCCTTGCCAATGTCGTGACCGGGTTCTTTGGCGGTATGGGTGGTTGCGCCATGATTGGACAGAGTATCATCAATATCCGCTCCGGTGGGCGGGGTCGCTTATCGGGTATCGCGGCGGGCACCTTTTTGCTGATTTTTATTCTCTTTGCCAGTCCGCTGATTGAACGCATACCGCTGGCAGCGCTAACGGGGGTGATGTTCATGGTGGTAGTCGGCACCTTTGAATGGTCGAGTTTTCGTATTTTGCGCAAGATCCCCAAGACCGATGCCTTTGTGCTCGTGCTGGTTTCCGGCGTAACGGTGGTGACGCACAACCTCGCGCTCGCGGTGATTTCAGGGGTGATTGTATCCGCGCTCGCCTTTGCATGGAAATCCGCGCACCACATTCACGGTTCGTCGGAAACCCGCAAGGATGGCATAAAAGTATATTACCTGCACGGCCCCCTCTTTTTCGGTTCCGCTACCGAGTTCAGTAATGAATTTAAACCCGCGTCTGATCCCGATGAGGTCATTGTCGATTTCAAGGACTCGCGGGTCTGGGACCACTCCGGGCTTGATGCCATCAGCAAGTTGGCGGACCGTTACCGCGCTGCCGGTAAAATCTTGCATTTGCAACACATCAGCCCCAATTGCCGCGAACTGCTCAGCAAGGCCGGTAGTATGGTTGACATCATTGTACTGCCCGACGACCCCACCTACCAGGTCGCGAATATCAAAGTGGCAGATTAGCTTCGTAAAAACTTGGTTGTTGATAGACACTTTTACACTATAGTGTCGAACTATGTCATACAGTTTGCGCACCATCCTTGACGAAGCCAAAATCAAACGTGAGGGTCATCTCAAGACCCTGAACCTGGCGTTAATTGCCTATGGGGGGATTGTAATACTGTTAGCCCTGCCTTCCGCGATTGCTGAACTAACTATGGCTGCGCCTGAAATTATTTTGGCGACCGGATTGATTTTTGATACCTTTCTGTCGCCCTTACTAACAATGCCGATATTGGCGGGGGTGATGTGTTTGGGGCTAGCCCGGGCTCGTGAACAAATGATTCGGGTTGGTTCGATATTTGAGCACTACAATAAAATGTGGTCCTTATTCGGGTTTACGCTTCTGTACTGGTTGTTCTTCCTGCTTATCGGAGTGGGTGTCGCGATGGTCGTAATTTTATCATCCGGAGCCGGAGATGCGGTTTTTTCTGCAGCCTTAGTGGTCTGTGTAATTGCAGCGGTCTTGTTCATGATTTACGGCGGGATTCTGCTTTGTTTTACCGTGCTTCTCATCGTGGATCAGGGCCTTGGCGTGATTGCCGCGATCAAGCGTTCTATCGCGGCGGTTCGCCTTTCGGGTTCCTTTGCACTGCTTTTCAAGTTTTACTTCATGCTCACCCTATGGACCTTCCTGGGACTCTTTACCTTGGGCATCGCCTATTTTTGGATCTTCCCTAAATACATCATCGCCTATGGCATTATTTATCGTGACTTGTTTGACGGTGATAGGAGAGTCCCAATAACCGTCCAACCCGCACACCAGGGACCGCTGGCAAAATATTCTTAAGCGGGCTAATCGGAGAGCCCCGTGCTCTCGGTGCCTCTGTGGTGAACCCGATAAGTATTCACCACGGAGACTGGGAGTGCTGCAAAGACGGCAAAGAAAAAACCGCTCTTTGTGGGAGCGGTTTTAAATGGCACACCTGCAGGGACTTGAACCCCGAACCTCCTGATTCGTAGTCAGGCGCTCTATCCAATTGAGCTACAGGTGCATTAAATGGAAGCGATGACTGTGCGAGCTTCGACGCTTTAAATCAAGGCTAAGTTTTGGAAAATAACAGGGAAGCCTACAAAAAACGGAACCAATAAACCGCGGCGGCAGCAAGGGTGCCGAGGATGAGCAGGACCCACCAAATTTTGGGTGCGCAGCAGGGCTTACGGTTGATAGCGGCGATCATGCCTCCAAGGGCGAGCCAAATGAAGAGTTTGATCAAAATCCAGGGTTCGCTGTAGCTGTAGCCGAGTTTGGCGATGAGTCCGAAGCCGGCGACGAGGATGAGGAGCAAACCGATGCCGCTGGTGATGGAGCCCATTTTTTTAAGGTTGGGGCACTCGCTTCCGGCGAGGGCGCGGCCGAGTAGCGCTCCGTAGCCAAGGAAAACCATGAGGATGCCGAGGATGTGTAGGATTTGATAGACTTGGTGTGACATAGAGAGGGTAAGTTTTGCGTTTTAAGGGCAAAAAGCAAGCCCGGGTATAGATGCCCGGGCCTGCGCTGAAGTGAGGTTGTCTTGAATGATGGAGATTTAAACAGCCTTTGGAATGGTGGCGGGGATATCCACTTCGTGAGTTTGCTTGCGTTTCACGCGTTCAAGGCGGGAGCGGCGGCGCAGCATGCGGTCGAGTTTTTGTACCATCAGGTCGATTGATTTATAGGTATCATCGCTGGCTACCCGAACGATATGATCATTTCCGCGCACCTCGAGATGGCCTTTTGCGAGATATTCGCCCTCGTGGGTTTTGTTGTGTGGCGCGTATTCCAGCTCCACGCGCATGCGCACGATTTGATCAAAGTGCTCAAAGAGTTTTTCGGCTTTGCCATAAACCATTTTTTTCATCGCATCGGTGAGGGTAATATTGATGCCTGAGATGATGATATCTTGCTCTTTCATATTTTGCGTCCTTGGTTGTATGGTTGTGGTTGAACGGATATAGTGATACCCGTTATAAAAATGAGCGCTCCAGAAACAAAAAGTTCCATGTCCCGTACACGGGCTTTATCACCCCGGGAATATTTGAACCGAGTCGCAGTAGTCGTTGTGACTGGAGGTTCTTCGGGAATTGGGTGTGCACTCATCAAAGCAATATTAGATATAAACTCGGCTCTCACTGTATGCAACCTTTCTCGAAAAAAACCGGTATTTTTTTCAGGTGAATCGACCTTGCATTATGGGGTAGATTTGACCGATGGTGCGTCGCTTGCGCTGGCAGCAGACTGGGTGCAGACAAAAATAGCTGAGGCGGGGCCGGGGGAGGTGCTTTTGATTAACAATAGCGGTTTTGGGGACTACGGTTCGTTTGCCGAACTGAATCGAGAAAAGCAACTGGATATGATTGATTTGAACGTGCGGGCGGTAGTGGATTTGACGGCTCGTTTGATGCCACAACTGCTCGAGCAGGGCGGAGGGGTGGTGAATGTGGCGTCAACGGCAGCTTTTCAGGCAACGCCTCAAATGGCGACTTATGGGGCGAGCAAGGCCTTTGTTTTGAGTTGGTCCCTGGCCTTGAACGAGGAGTTGCGGGGTACAGGGGTGCATGCCCTCGCGCTTTGTCCCGGGCCGACGCGGTCGAATTTCTTCAAGGCGGCGGGTTTTTCAAGTCCGCCGGGTGAAGGAGGTTTGAATAAATGGTTGGATATGACGGCAGAGGAAGTGGCGGAACGCACCTTGCATGCGCTTGCGCGGCGAAAAGCAGTGGTGGTGACGGGCTGGAAAAATGCCCTTATTGCCTCACTGCATCGTTTTGTAGGAAAAGGGCTGTGTGCGCGTGTCGCGGGCGGGGCAATGAAGCGCTTGCGCTTGGAGCAATTCCGTCAGCAATCCGAGAAAATAAATGGTTGATTCTGAAATCACAGATCCGGATGCTCCTTTTGTGGATCCGGAGGCATTGCCAAGCTGGATCCTGCGGGAGGATGCGGATTTGTTGATCGTGAACAAGCCCGGTTGGTTGGTGTGCCATCCGTCGAAGAATGGGCCATGGTCAAGCTTGGTGGGAGCCGTGCGGGAATACCTCCAGGCGGATAAATTACACCTAGTAGCGCGTTTGGATCGTGAGACGAGCGGCTTGGTCATTTTTGCCCGTCGTCCGGCGGTGGCGCGAAAATATCAGATGGCAATACAGGAGCGACGGGTACGGAAATCCTACTATGCGATTTTAGAGGGTGAACTGATGGAGGCGGTGACAGCAGACCAGGCGATTGGAAGGCGTAAAAGCGGTGGGCCGGTGCACGTGAAAAACGAGGTACGACTTCATGGTGGCGGGCAGGATGCCTTGACGGAATTTGAACCGATCGCGCAAGGGGGAGGCTACACCTTCACGCGCGTGCGGCCTCACACGGGGCGCAAGCATCAGATTCGCGTACATGCGGACTTCATCGGGCACCGCGTGGTCGGCGATAAGCTTTACGGTCCGGATGAACGGCTCTATCTGGAATTTATTGAGCAGGGTTTTACCGAGCGGTTGGCCGCGGCATTACCCCTGCAACGTCAGGCACTGCATTGCCATGAATATGTCTTTGAATTCCCCGAGGGCGAAGTTCGTTTCACGGCACCGTTGACCGAGGATTTGCAGTCTTTTGTCCACGACCGAATGCACTTGCAGCATGATGTGGACTAGCGGCTAACCGCGCCGCTAAAATAAAGAATCGCAACTTGTACGAGGCCGATCATGAAACCGAGGAGGGCACCGAGGCGTTCGATGGTACGGAATTCGCGCTTGGCGACTTGATTGACGATGGTTTCGAGGCGTTCGAGGTCAAAGGCGGCGATGTTGTTCTCGATGAGTTGTTTGAGGTCGACTGAGGCTTCAAAGCGAGTGGCGACTTGTTCCATGAGGGGAGCGGCTTCTTTTTTGATTTCCGCAGTGGCGATAACTTCAAATTTCGCGAGCAGGCCGTCGTTGATGAAACCACCGAGTAGGGGGATGGCTTGTAGTTGTGGGCCGATGCGTTCCCAAACGAGGGAGTGAGCGGCTTTTTCAAGATCGGGGCCAAGGTCAATCTTGCGGATTTCGTTGAGGATAACGTGTTGCTGAAGGAGTTCGCGTTCGATGATTTCGGCAGCTTCGGCAGCGAGTTGTTTTTGTCGGCGGGGAATGAGTCCCTGCCAGCGCAGTCCGGCTATTCGGATGGGCTTGCGAGGATGGAAGAGCATCTTGACGGCAACCCAATTGGTGAACCAACCGATGGCTCCCGTGATGAATGGGGTCAGAAAAAAGGGGAACGCGGTGTTCATTTACGACGAATTGAGCTATAAAAAAGTCCCCGTAGTTGGGGGCTTGTCTGTGTGTGTTTTACGCCTTATTACGAGGGCAGGATAATTTCCTTGGCGGAGAGCCCCTGCTTGATCATCGGCAGAACGTGCTCGGTGTAAGGCACGACGATTTCAAGGACGTAGGGTCCGTCGTGTGCAATCATTTCTTCGAGCGCCTCGCGCAGGTCTTCGCGTTTGATCACGCGACGTCCGGCAACGCCGAAACCTTCCGCGATTTTAACGAAGTCGGGATAAAGGGCGTCCACATTGTCGGGGCCGCCGATGTCGTCCTTGTCACAAAGGATGGTCTGGCCGCGCACGCTTTCATACATCAAGTCTTCCCATTGAACCACCATGCCGAGGTGCTGGTTGTTGAGAATAATCGATTTCGCGTTGATTTTTTCAATTTTGGCAGTGCCCAGCTCCTGAACATTCATCAGGAAGCAACCGTCACCGTCGATGTTGATAACAAGGCGGTCGGGGCAGGCGACTTTTACGCCGAGGGCAGCGGGTAAGCCAAAGCCCATGGTGCCGAGGCCGAGCGAGCTGATGTAGCTGCGGGGCTCGCGGAATTTGAAGAACTGGGCGGCCCACATCTGGTGCTGGCCCACGCCGGTGGTGATGATGGCGTCGCCCTTGGTGATGTCATAGAGGGTCTCAATCGCTTCCTGTTGGGTGATGTGCTCGCCTTTCTCGTAACAGAAGGGGTGCTCGGCTTTCCATTTGTCGCAGGTGGCGAGCCAGTCGCTGAGGTCGGGCTTCTTGAAGCTTTTCTCTTGTGCGAGGGCACACAAGCGGGCGAGGGCATGCTTGATGTCGGAGTGAATTGGCAGGTCAACGCGCTTGTTTTTGTTGTGCTCGGAAACATCGATGTCGATGTGGACGATTTTTGCATCGGGAGCGAATTTATCAACCTTACCGGTAATGCGGTCGTCAAAACGGGCACCCGCACAAATCAAGAGGTCGCTGTCACAAACTGCCCAGTTGCCCGCGACAGTACCGTGCATGCCAAACCAATAAAGGGAGAGAGGATGCTCTGCATCAAAGGCGCCCAAACCCATCAGAGTTGAGGCAACCGGTATGCCTGTTTGTTCAGCAAAGGTCCGCAATTCCTCGTGTGCCTCACCAGAGATGATGCCACCGCCAATGTAGAGCACCGGACGTTTCGCCTCGGAAATCATGTCGAGAACCGGTGCGAGTTCCGTATCGTCTGCCTTCGGTGCAGTCACGTCTTCCTGGTAGCCGGGGAGATCGACTTTGGCGGGGAAGGTCGGTTTGAAAATTTCTTGTTGGATGTCTTTGGGGATATCAATGACAACCGGGCCGGGGCGTCCGGTGCTTGCGATGTGGAAGGCTTCCTTGTTGACGCGCGGGAGATCCTCCTTGTCGAGCACGAGGTAGGAATGCTTAACGATGGGAAGCGTCATGCCGTAGAAATCAGTTTCCTGGAATGCAGCCTTACCAATGAACTGTTGATACACCTGACCCGTGATCGCAATCAGGGGAACGCTGTCCATGAAGGCGTCGGCGATACAAGTAACGAGATTGGTCGCACCGGGGCCGCTCGTCGCCATACAAACAGCGGGCTTTCCAGTAACGCGGGCATGGCCGTGCGCCATAAAACCGCCGCCTTGTTCAAAGCGGGGAAGGATGGTGCGGATCTGCTTGCTCTTGGTGAGCGCTTGGTGCAACTCCAGCGATGCACCACCGGGATAAGCATAGACCACGTCCACACCTTCGCGCTCAAGCGCAGCGACCATTACGTCGGCGCCTCTCATTTCAGGACCTATCTCGTCCTGTTGCGGAAGTTCTTCGGCTTTTTTTGTGTGCTTCATGGAAAGTGGTGGTGGGTATTAAGATACGACATTCGTGCCGTAAAATTAAAAGAATGTAGGATAAGATAGGATTCAACGGGAAAATCAAGCATGGAAGGGGCTTGCCCGTGCATTCAAAATCATCAGATATAGTCGCCATGCCTAAAGTTTTATTCCTTGGAGACATCGTTGGACGCCCCGGTCGCAGCTTTGTAATGCAGCGCTTGGCCGAGCTCCGTGCCGAATTGGGGGCCGACTGCGTGATTGCCAATGCAGAAAATGCCGCTGGAGGGGCGGGTCTTACAGCCAAGATAGCGGAGGAGTTACTCGCCAAAGGTGTGGACGCGATCACCCTCGGGGATCATGTATGGGACCAGAAAAATTTTGATAACGAGATCGACAGCCTCGAACGGGCCTGTCGGCCCGCCAACTTGCCGGATATAAATCCCGGACGCCGTTACGTGGTTATTGAAA
Organism: Coraliomargaritaceae bacterium; assembly: GCA_965659965.1. Classification (GTDB taxonomy): domain Bacteria; phylum Verrucomicrobiota; class Verrucomicrobiia; order Opitutales; family Coraliomargaritaceae; genus UBA7445. The sequence goes on along the minus strand of CBFHXZ010000029.1, from coordinate 5,536 downwards.
TGGACGGGTTGCGTTTGGGCGTCGCCACCGTGCTCGGACGTAATTTTATGGGTATCAAAACAGACGCCTGTCCTTTTAAGACTGCCGATGCGTTAATAAATAAACTCAAGGAATTGGAGAACTGCGATGCGGTACTCATTGAGGCACACATGGAAGCGACCTCTGAGAAAATTGCACTTGGTTGGCACCTGGACGGACGCGCAGCGGCGGTTATCGGAACCCACACCCATGTGCCTACTGCCGATGGTCGAGTGTTACCCGGCGGAACCGCTTACCTGACCGATGCCGGCATGTGCGGCCCTTATGAATCAGTGCTCGGGCGCGAGGTTGAGAGCGTGACTGCTACTTTCCTCGACGGCATGAAGCGTCGTTTTCCGGTTGCCGATGGCGATGTCCGCATCGCGGGCGCGCTCATAAATATCGATCCAGGTAATGGCCTTGCTACTTCATTCAAGCGGATTGAAGTCGGCGCAGAAAGTTAAGCTTCGATCACGACGTCGGCTTCGCCTTTGGGTTGGCAGCAGCAAAGGAGGGCATGTTCGTCGTCGGGTTCACCGGTGTGACCGTTTTCGTACTCAATCTCACCAGAGAGTATTTTATGTTGGCATGAGGTACAGTTGCCCATGCGGCAGCCGAAGGGTAGATTGAGGCCGTTGGATTCTGCAAGCTCTAGAATGTTTTCCTCATTGGGAGACCACTCCAGTTCCATGTTGGAAAGTTTGAAAATGATTTTTGCCATTTGTTGAGAGAAGCTACAAGTTGAGGTATTGCAACCCGAGAAATGGAATCAAACTCAAAAATTCGTCAGATTGATTATACGACCCCGCGCATGCTGGTGGCGTATTCGGGTAAGCGGGTGGTGCGCCTGACGGGCAACGAGACCCGCTATAAATTCTCGGGCGTACTGGTCGAGGGAGTTGAGGATGATTTTGCGAAAATCGGTGAGGAGCGTAATGATTGGCAAAAGAGTGCCTTCCCTTTGCCCTGGACGGATTCCCCTGAGCGGGTGGAACCTGTACCCGACACCCAGTAAAAATTTGCCAAGCTAAATCAAATGTAGGATAGGGTGTAATATTGTAAGGCGTCGGTTATTGCTGAGCTCGTACAAATCAAAGCTCTTTAATTGGTTGAGTGGGTTGTTCTCTTTGGCGAAAATAGGCGTCTTGAAAACCTTAAGGTCTACGGGTTTGAATCGAATATTAAATGGAGCGTCCCGATAGGATATTTGAGTGAGGTCATCAGTCTCCCCACCAATCTTTTTAATTTCTACCTTCATTTCCTTGAGCCAACCGTTGGATTTCGCGGTTTCTGTCGCGTCGCGCATCTGTTCCTTGTTCAGGCATTCAACATTTCGAATTTGCCCTACATAACGCTGGCTGAATTCCTTGTCACTGAGCATTGGTTCCATGGTGTAGAGAATGGTGTCAAATTTCTGGGTGCGGGTGTAAGCACTTGCTTTAAGACGATGCACGCCCTGTAAGAACGCGTAATGCCAGCCATCAATAATCCAGCTCGTCCTGAAAAGCCATTCGTCGAATTGAAAACCATTTCTTGCCGCAAAGCTTTTACCATTCTGTTTTTTAATGCAGCCAGCAGGTTTTGTCCAAGCTTGGTCGTTGCGGGTAATTTGGCTTACGTATATATCATTCATTCTGTCCTTTAGTTACGGGTTCTTGGGACGACATTTAAATTTATAAATAGTACAAATAAACGATTATAATAGTAAAACAACCTATTAAGTAATAAAAATAAGTAAAAAGAAGTGACGATGCCCTCTCGTTTTTCAGTGGCATTCGCTATTGGAAATAAGGATGTATTTCAAAGGTATACTTGCATATCTGTTATTTGCGGGGTTCGATTCGCTAAAATCAACGCTTCCGCACTTGACAGGTATGGCGCGAGTCCCTTTTTTCTCACCTTTTCTCTGATTGTGGCAGCCTGCCACTCATTCTCTTCATTTATGGCACTAAAAATACGTCTCCAACGTCATGGCGCAAGCCATCGTCCTTTTTACCGCATGGTTGTAACCGAAGCGGCGGCCCGTCGCGATGGCCGTTTCGTCGAAGTTCTGGGAACTTATGAACCTCAAGCCAAGAAGCCGGAAAATCAATTATTGCTCAAGCTTGAGCGCATCGACTATTGGAAGTCAGTCGGAGCCAAGGCCAGCGATACTGCCGCCAGCTTGATTCGTCGCGCCCGTCGTGGACATGTTGACCCGCCTGTTGAAGCTCCGAAGCCGAAGACAAAGCCTGCGCCAGAAGCGGTTGAAACTGAAGCCGCCGAAGAAGCACCTGCCGCCGATGAAGCACCTGCGGAAGAAGTTGTTGAGGAACCGTCTGCCGGACCGGATTGTGCATGCGGGAAAACCCAAGATCCCAATGGTAAATGTGATGGCTCACATGCCAAAAAGGATGAACCGGTTGCTGAAGCTGCCGAAGGAAATGCTGAATCCAAAGAAGAAGCGTCTTAAGGTCGCCTGGTTGGATTTGGGTGCTCGGCCCGAACTTTATGAAACTCGAGTTTGATATATTAACCCTCTTCCCGGAAATGGTGGAGGGTTTTTTATCGTCCAGTATGATGGGTCGCGCTCAGGCAAAGGGTTTGATTCGTGCTGAGGCGCATCAGTTGAGGGACTGGGCAAATGATAAGCACCACAAGACCGATGAGATGCCCTATGGTGGTGGTGCGGGGATGGTGATGAAACCTGAACCTATCTTTGAATCGGTGGAATCTTTGCGCCAAAAGGAATCTAAGGTTATTTATATGGCACCGGATGGAGTGCCTTTGACGAGTCAGTTGGCCCAAGAATTAGCAAAGGAATCGCACTTGATTCTTTTAAGTGGTCACTATGAGGGGGTTGATCAACGCGTGCGTGATGCTTTAGTGGATCAAGAAGTAAGCGTGGGGGATTACGTCCTGACGAATGGGACGCTTGCGGCGGCAAGCTTAATTGATTGCGTCAGCCGTTTTGTGCCTGGTTTTTTAGGCGACGAAAAATCCTTGACGGAGGAATCCTTCATGGACACCTTTCTCGGCTTTCCTCAGTATACGCGTCCACCGGAGTTCCGGGGGATGCAAGTACCCGAGGTGCTTCTCTCAGGAGACCATGCCGCGATTGCAAAATGGCGGCTTGAACAACAAATTTCAAAAACCCGGTCATTGCGGCCGGATCTATTAGACAAGGACCAAACATAATGAGCCAAGCAATTCTCGAAGACATTACCAAGGATCAGTTGAAAGACGACCGCGCTACTTTTAAGGTGGGTGACGGTGTACAGGTACATCTGAAGGTGAAGGAAGGTAACAAAACCCGTATTCAGATGTTTGCTGGCATCATCATTTGCCGCAAGGGCACTGGTGTGGGTGAGACCTTCACGGTACGCCGAATTGCATCGGGCGTAGGTGTGGAGAAGGTTTTCCCGGTACATAGCCCCACGATTGAAAAAGTTGTGATCGACCGTGAGTCAGTCACCATGCGCGCCCGGATGTATTACCTGCGTGACCGCATCGGTAAAGCTGCGAATCAGGTTAAGGAAAAGCGCTTGGTTGATGCCAAGTAATTTCAACGCAGAAGTCTGCTGCGCTGGGTTTTAAAATACAAAGGAGCGAAGGAGCGAAGGAGCGAAGCCACTCTTTGTTGCTTAACATCTCTATGTTTTTAGGCGACTTCCTCAACTGCTACATCTACGGGCTTGCCGTTTATGCGTAGAGTATAGCGCCGTGGGCCTATTCTTTCGCTGGTCACCGTTTCTTTTGGCGATGTCTCAATGGGTTTGGTGACCGTGTTTGAGGGTCCCTTGCCGGTGAGGTGCGCTTCCAATTGCTGCGGGAACATGGCATGGATGACGCAATGCTCGGGGTCGCAAGGCAGGCTCTTTTTTTGCAGTTCTTTTTTGAGAGCATCCATATGGGAATGCTTTGCGCTTGGTGCTTCAACGGGTCGACAATGGATTGGTTCTTTGTTGAAGTGCTTGGCGGCGAGCGCCTGGACTTTTGGGTCTACCGAGGCGGGGCATTGGCCGTAATATCCGAGAGCGATGTCAGCGGCCTGGGGGGAAAGTTGTTTCCAGCGGCCAAATTTGACGTTTAGGAAGGCCTGCATGCCAACGATTTGCGAGGTCGGGGTGACGAGGGGAATCCATCCGAGGGCTTCGCGCACGACCGGAATTTCGCGGAAGACATCCTCAAATTTATCTTCCATGTTTTGTTCTTTCAACTGGGTGCGGAAATTGGAAAGCATCCCGCCGGGAACTTTGTATTCAAGGGTGTCTACATCGACGATTTCATTTTTGTGGCTCGTGAAGGGGGCGAGTTCGGCATAGACATCTTCAAGGTGCTGGCGTATAGCCTTCAGCGTGTGCATTTGGGTACTGCTGACCTCCGGGCAACGTGGGTGTCCCTTGAGGAGTGCAAGCATGCGTGTGGTGTCGGGTTGAGAGGTGCCGTTGGCGAAGGGTGCAACGGACAGGTCAATCGCATCGACTTTTGCATCGATGGCGGCGAGGTAGGTGCTTATGCCGAGACCGGCAGTATCATGGGTGTGAATCCAGACTGGAATCTTTAGCTTTTGTTTGAGGCCTTTGACGATATCGTAGGCATCTTTTGGAGGAATCAGACCTGCCATGTCTTTCAATACAACCGCATGGGCACCCATCTTTTCGATTTTGCGTCCCATCTCGATGAACTTCTCGGTGTTGTGGACGGGGCTGGTGGTATAACAAATGGTACCGTGAGCCTGAGCGCCGGCTGCACGGGCGGCTCTGATGGCGCACTCCATGTTGCGGGTGTCATTCAGGGCGTCGAAGATACGGAAAATATTCATGCCGTGTTCAGCTGAGCATTGGATGAAAGCTTCGACAACATCATCCGGGAAGTGGGCGTATTGAACAATATTTTGCCCGCGGAGGAGCATCATGTGCGGGGTCTTAGGGCAGGCCTTTTTGAGGGCGTCCAAACGGTCAAAGGGGAACTCGTCCAGAAAACGAAGGCCGGAGTCCATGGTGGCACCCCCCCCAGGTTTCCAGCGCGTTGAAGCCCCAGTTGTCGAGGGATTCGCAAACGGGAAGCATTTGCTCTGTCCGCATCCGGCTGGCTGCTAGGCTTTGATGTCCGTCTCTTAATACTTTATTGTTTAAAGTGTTTGCTCCATTACCTATATTATAAAAACATCATACGTTAAAAATAGTCAACAACCGAAAAGGATTTGGGTATACTTAAGCAGCGTTTGCGCTTTTTGGGTTCAGAGCTCGCGGGGTGCGCGGTAAACGCGGGTAACGCGCTTTGAAATGGAGCAGAGGGCATCCCATGGAATCGTATTGGCGGCATTACTGAAGACACTGGCGGTAATCTGTTCAGAATCGCAGGAGCCGATAAAAGTAGCGGTTTCACCAATTTTCAAAGCGGGTAGCTTGGTGACATCCACGATGGTTTGATCCATGGTTACACGACCGAGAATGGGGCAAGGCTGGCCCTTTATAAGGACTTTGCCGCTGTTGCTCAAAGCATAGGGAAGTCCATCGGCATAACCTGCGGTGAG
>CBFHXZ010000028.1:10706-18191 GCA_965659965.1 Coraliomargaritaceae bacterium | reverse complement strand
CACCAGACACAGAATCAAGGCATAACGCAGAAAAACCAGATCCGGATCCTTTAGCGCTTGAATGAACTCAACCATGACAATGCCCTCCATGACTGTCCAAATGTTCATGGTCATGTTGCACCATGCGCAATTCATGCCCATAGAGCTTGTTTAAAACCTCACTGCTCAATGCTGCTGTGGGGTGTACATGCACGCAACGGTTCACGCACACCACCTTTGGTACCGTCCGCGCCACAAACGAAAGGTCATGGGAAACCATCAAAACCGTCATATCCGCGCCCAAGGCGCGAATCCCCTCCATTAATTGCGCCGCCGAGGCCACATCGACGTGCGCAGTTGGCTCATCCAGTAATAAAAGCTCCGGTTTTGCCAACAATGCCCGCGCCACCAGAACCGTCTGCCGCTGACCGCCGGACAAACTGGAAAAGGGTACGCTTGCATAATCAGACAGTTCGATGGATTCCAGCATTGCCAAAGCAGCGGCACGTTCGGCCTTGCCGGCCCATCCAAGGCTCCGCCCCCGCATGGAACCCATCAAGCAGACCTCCAGCACAGAAATCGGAAAAAGCGGATCAAAGGCCACCTGTTGCGGCACGTACCCCACCCGCTTGCGCGACTTCATCGGCGATTCACCAAAAAGCAGCACCTCTCCTCCATCCGGCCTGATCAAGCCCAGCATTAACTTCAAGAGCGTTGATTTCCCGCCCCCGTTCGGGCCTACCATACAAACCGACTCCCCTGCATGAATGTCAAAATCGGCATCTTCCAGCACGACCTGCGAGCCATACGCAAAGCGAACCCCCTTTAGGCAAACCACTGGTTGAGCTGCTTCAGTCATTTGCAAAGCTCCTCTCCAACGCGCTCGCCAAGCCACGCATATTGCTGAAATAATCCCGGCCCAAAATGTTCACCTCCAGCATGGGCACCTCAAGCGCATCTGCCATCACCGCCGCACTGCTACGCCCAAATTCCGGTTGCGTCAAGACCGCCCCAACTCCCGAATCCCGCGCCTCTTTGATCAAAGAAGCCATTCGTTTCGCCGCCGGAGCGCTGCCCGCATGCTCAATCGCCCGTTGCTCCAATCCATAACGCTTTGCAAAATGCAGTAAAGACGGGTGGTTGATATAAAAGGCACGACCCGAATGTTGCGCGAAACGTGCATCCAGTGAAGTGTGCAGATCCTCCAGTTCCACCTTAAGGTGCGCAGCATTCGCCTTAAAATGCACAGCGCGCTCAGGCAGCAATTCAATTAAGCCTGCCTCAATTGTATCAATATATTCAATCATCTGCAGCGGATCCAACCAAGTGTGCGGATCCGCACCCTCAGTACCACAAATTTCACAATGCGCATGGTCGTGCGCATGCCCCTGCACTTCATAAACCGGTCCAAAAAAACGGAGCCTCTTTTCCCGTGCCTCCAGCCGCGAAGTTATCACCCCCTCCACTGGCACCCCGATTCTAAAATAAGCCGCCGCCTGCGATAACGCCATCATATCACGCGGACTCGGCGCGTACAATTCCACGCAATGCCCCGGGCGTACCAGCGTGCGCACCTGCACCGCATCACCACCCACCACACTGACAAAATACGCCTGCGGTTCAATCGTGACCCAAATCGGCAGCGCCTTCGCGCCCCAACCCACGCAAGCCATCACCAATAAACCCGCCAGCAGCATGGTGAATTTTATGTTCAGGAAGTGTTTCATCAGAGCCGTCATCAAATAAAGAATCTATTTAAGACTCCTATAATAACAAATCGCGCAAGCCTCAATCGGCACCACCCCCAAGGACTTTGCGCAAAAAGAGCTCCCGGTGCGCCTCACAAGTCCCTAATTCCCGCAAAGCCGCCCGATGCGCCGCTGTCCCGTAACCCTTGTGCTGCGCAAAACCATACCCCGGATATTTTTCTTCCAAGTCCTCCATCCTGCGATCCCGACTCACCTTTGCCGCAATACTCGCCATCGCAATCACCAGCGATCGCCCGTCCCCTTTTACCAAAGCGGTGTGCGTAAACGGAAACGGTTTCAACGGTCGCCCATCCACTAGAATACGCACCCCAACACCCTCATCACTTTCAAACAAGGGCCCATCCGAAGCCGCCAGCGGCAAAGTCCATTCCTTCGCACGAGCCGCCAACACTTCCAGCGCCGCCCCCATCGCCGCCCGCGTCGCCCCCAGAATATTCCGTTCCGCAATCATCCCCACCGAACCCTCCGCCACCGCAAAATCCAACCAGCCCTCCGCTTTCAAACCCTCCATCACCCCAAACATCGCTTCCCGCGCCCCTGCATCCATCTGCTTCGAATCATTAATCCCCGCAGTACGTGCCATCAATTCCACCGATTCAAAAAATTCACGCGAAACCACACAAGCCCCCGCCATCACCGGCCCCGCCAGACAACCCCGTCCCGCCTCGTCGATGCCAATTAAATAATCCAACGACTCAAGCGCAGCAAGATCGTGCTTTTGCAGCTCATTCATTAATACTTTGACCAAGCCGGCTTTGCCGGCGGTTCCAGTCCCTGCGCCTCGTATGCCGTCTTGAAGTGCATTTTCGCAAACTCCCCCAACCCCGTAGCACCCTTTTCCGCCACAATCGTCTTTGCCTGCTCCAGCACCTTGCCGCTCGCCCCCTTCACTAAAGTTACCCCCGCCTCGTCCGAAAGACGTTTCATCTCACGCACGTAAACCGCCCGCGCCACAATCGACGCCGCCGCCACTACCGGATCCGACTCCGCCTTCGTCCGACTCTCCAAACGAAAATCCTTTCGTTCCTTCACGTAGGCATCCACCAACTTCTGCTTGGTAAACTGATCCAGCAAACCCCAGGGCGCCGCCCGTTCATCCAAGGCCGCATTCAAAGATTTCCCATGAAACCAAGCCAGCAGCTTGTTCAAATTGCGCCCAAACTTTCCATAAAGCTCATTGTATTTCGGCATCCGCGCAAAGGCCGTCTGCACCACCACCCCCTTCGTCTTGCGAATTTCCTTATCCAATTTCAAAATACTGCTATCGCTCAACTTCTTACTGTCCGCCACCCCCAGTTCCATCCAGGCACGCACCATCTCGCCGTCTGCCACCACGCAGGCTGTCACCAGCGGCCCAAACAAATCACCCTTCCCGCTCTCGTCGCACCCCGCGTGCAATTCAAACCATTCCGGATTGTGCACCGCCTCGTACCCCAGGCGCGCCTCGCCCGTGATTTCCGCTTCCAATATATCCCGCACAAAATCCTCTGTCTTTTTACCCGAAACCACCAACTTCCCGCTTTGATAACCCACCACATTCACCTTCTCTCCCTTAAAGGCAAAAAGCGAATACGCCACATCATAGTGAAACCACGGTCCCTTGTGACCCGCCTCCAAATAATCGCCCAGCTGATCCAATTGTTCTTGATCCAATTTCAGGGTATACAGGGTCTTGGCTTTCGGCCCCTCGTCCTCCGTCTGCGCACTTTGTTTCTTTGGCATCTCACTCAGCAAATAACCAAAACCACACACCGCAAGCATGTTCAACGTTGCCCAAGCACCCCCAAAATGCTTTATCACAATATAGCCCATGCAATTACCAAAACCAGCCGACCGCTTCCGCTCCGACCTCCTGCGATGGTATCGAAACGCCCGGCGTCCACTGCCATGGCGCACCCAACCCAGCCTCTACCGCACCGTTGTTTCCGAGTTCATGCTCCAGCAAACCCAGGTTAAAACCATGCTTGCCTACTTTGAAAACTGGATGCACCACTTTCCCGATTTTCAAAGCCTCGCCAACGCCCCCGCCGAAAACGTCCTCAAACAATGGGAAGGCCTCGGCTACTACAGCCGCGCACGCAACCTCCAAAAACTCGCGCAGGTATTTATTCAGCTCCCGCAAGCGCCCAAAAACCCCGACGAATGGATAGCTCTCCCCGGTATCGGCCCCTACACCGCCGCCGCCATTGCCTCCATCGCACAAGACTATCCCGCCGCCGTCGTGGATGGCAACGTTGTGCGTGTTCTCGCCCGCCTCAGCAACCACACCCAAACATTCTCCAGCAACGGCCAAGCCGTCAAAACCTTCACCGATGCCGCCAACGCCCTCCTCGACCCCGAAAACTCCGGCGATTACAATCAGGCCCTCATGGAACTCGGCGCCACCATTTGCCTGAAGACCAAACCCGCCTGCCAGCGCTGCCCCGTCCAATCAAACTGCCGCGCCTATAAGAAGAATCCCTCCCAACTCGCCTCCCTACCCCGCATCCAACGCCCACCCGTTCAAAAAATCGAAATCGACCGCGCCCTCATCCTCACCCAAAACACCATCCTCCTGCACCGCATCCCCAACGATGCCACCCGCCTTGCCGGGCAATACGAAATCCCCAGCCTGCAGGAGCTTCAACTCAACCGACCCAGTCAAAAACCACATGCTGTTAAAACCCGCGGCATCGCCAACCAACGCATCAAGGAAAACCTCTTCCTTCACGGGAAACCCAACAAAACAACATGTCCACCCGCTCACCATTGGATCCAACTCGACCAACTCGATCAAATCACACTTTCCGGCCCGCACCGAAAGTGGCTCCGGCAACTACTGCCTGCTTTAACGGTTGCCCAAACCGAAACAAAAGCCTAGCCATTTCGATATAACCTGCCCGTCATGGATCTTAACAATTTATACTCCGACCTCAGCGAAAGCGACCGTCAGGAAATCGAAGCCCTGCCACGCGCTGAGCGCCTCGAACAAATTGCCACCCTGCGCAATCAGCCCACCAACCAATTACTCGAGGAACTTGCCCGCACCTGCAAACTCCCCCTCGTCAAAGAATTTGAACTGCTCGACAATCCCACCGAAGCAATCCCCCTGCGCCTCATCCATACCTACCAATGCCTCCCCATTTCACAAAAAAAGGACCACGAGGGCGCCACCGATAACCCCTCCGCACCCCTGCCACTGGTAACACTCTGGCCACCGGACCCCGTCATGGACCGTTGGATTTACGCCACCTGCGGAAGACAACCCCAATGGCTCCTCGGTAACCCCGAGATGGTCAACAACACCATCACCCAACATTTCGGAGTCGGCGCTGACTCACTCGATGAATCCGACATCCTTACCGACGAAGCCGAACTCGAAAACGAGGAAGACGAAGACGCCGCCGTCATTCGCTTCGTCAACGAAGTCGTCCAAAAAGCCGTCAATGACCGCGCCACCGATATTCACTTCGAGCCCCTCCGCGATGAACTTCAGATTCGCTATCGCATTGACGGCGAACTCGTGCCTGTGCGCGTGCCCGACAACCTCATCAAATTTCAGGGTGCCATTATCTCCCGCCTCAAGATCATGGCGAAACTCAACATCTCCGAAAAACGACGCCCCCAGGACGGGCGCATCGCCTTCGGTTCTGGAGACACCGAACTCGATATTCGTATTTCCACCTTTCCCACCATGTATGGTGAAAGCGTCAGCCTCCGTCTTCTCAGCCAAAAATCCAAACCCCTCTCCATGATTGAGCTCGGCCTCGCGCAGGACGAGGAACAAAAACTCACCCGCGCCCTCGCCTCCCCCCACGGCATTATCCTTGTCACCGGCCCCACCGGTTCCGGTAAATCCACCTCCCTTACCGCCTACATTCGCCTCATCAATAAACCTGAGCGCCGTATCATCACCGTTGAAGATCCCGTCGAATACGAAGTACCCGGCGTCAACCAAACCCAGGTCCACCCCGAAATAGGCCTCACCTTCGCAAAAGCCCTCCGTTCTGTCCTCCGTCAGGATCCCGACGTCATCATGGTCGGGGAAATCCGCGACCGCGAGACCGCCGACATCGCCATCCGCGCCTCCCTTACCGGCCACCTTGTGCTGAGCACCCTCCATACCAACGATGCCCCTGGCGCGCTCACCCGCCTCATCGATATGGACATCGAACCCTTCCTTATTGCCTCCTCCGTCGAAATGATTGTCGCCCAACGACTCGTCCGTCGACTTTGTCCCAATTGCGCCCAGCCCGCAAATCACGACCCGCTCTACATCGAAAGCTGCCTCGCCACCATGCAGATCGATCCATCCGAAGCGCGCTTTGGAAACCTCGCCAAATCCGCCCAAGGCTGTGAACGTTGCCGAAAACTCGGCTTCCGCGGACGCATCGGCATCTTTGAAATCCTGCGCGTGACCGACGAAATCCACGAACACATCGTCCAGCGTGCCTCCGCCCGCAAGATCCGCCATACCGCCATCGAGCAAGGCATGAATACCCTCATGCGAAGCGGCTGGGAACACATCAAAAAGGGCCACACCACTATCGAAGAGGTCATGCGTTACGCCGAAATTGAGAGCGAGGAAACCAACCCCTCAGAGATTATCAATTAGGTAACGGCGACCCACACCATAGCTCGCCGGATAAGCGCGGCAAATAGTCTGCAACCGCGCCTCGAATATTTTCGTCTCCAGTGGACTTTCACTGAAAACCACCACCCGGTTTTCATAACCATCCAACCAGAATACCTTGCGGTGCGGAAAACGCGCACCCAAAGCCGGATCCCGCATCGGCGGCAAATGTGGCACCTTGCCAGGTTCGATCAAATTCAAAACCAGCATCCCACCCGGACGCAATAAATCCGCCAAATCCCGAAACCATTCATCGTCCAGCGGTGCACAACGCACAGGCTCACCTTCTGATTCCGCGTACAAATCATCGATAACGAGATCGTAGTGCCCCCCTCCTAGGTGCCCTCGCACCCATTCCACCGCGTCCCCTGCCACCAATTCAACACCCTCCGCACATTCAAAAAATCCATCCGCCACCGATAGATGAATCGGGTCCATTTCAACCCCCACAAGATCTTCCACTCCTGCGACAGCACGCAGGACTCCCGCCACCGCACCCGCACCAAAGCCCAAGACACAGCCTGAGCAAAGCGCCCCTTCTTTTCGATGCAGCGCCGGCAGCGCCAGTAAATCCCACACACTCCCCGCCAGCGGACGCTTGGGGTTCCACTGCGAATGATGCACCCCATTACGATAAAGTCGCACACTCAAACCGGCCTGCCGCACCTCATAATGATCCGCCCCGGTGCTGTAGTTCCATAAAACTGCCATACCCTTTGGAAACATGAACAAGTAAGCACCGCAAGTAAGCATTGTAAGAGTGAGCTCAATCGTTACGATTGAGTAACAGTTTTTTTTAAACCCACAAACCGCTTGGCATCACCTTTACTTTGATCCAAGCTCCTAAAAAAGTTCCGTTCATGTAAACGCCACTATTACGTGAAAAAAAACAAACTCAGTTACAGAACCATCATCCTATCAGACGTTCACCTCGGTACAGAAGACTGTAAGATCGATGAAGTGAATGACTTCCTTAAACACACGGAATGCGAACGTCTTATTTTAAACGGGGATATTGTCGACGGCTGGAGCCTTGCACGCAAAGGCGGTTGGACGCAAAAACACACCCGCTTTGTTCGAATCACCCTCAAGAAAATGGATAAATCGAACACCGAAGTCATTTAC
>CBFHXZ010000028.1:0-10696 GCA_965659965.1 Coraliomargaritaceae bacterium | reverse complement strand
CATTTACCTTCGCGGCAACCATGACGATATCCTCGCCCGCTTCCTCCCCCTCGAACTAGGTAAGCTTTACATTGCCGAAGAATATATTTTTGAAAGCCTCCATGCAAAATACCTCGTCGTTCACGGGGACGGCTTTGATGCCGTGACCATGAACCACAAGTGGCTCGCTGTATTGGGTGATATCGGCTACCAGTCCCTTCTTAAATTAAACCGGGTTTATAACCAGTTTCGCGCCTGGCGCGGCAAGGAATACTTCTCCCTCAGCAAAGCCATAAAAGCCAAAGTTAAAAATGCAGTCAGCTATCTGAGTAAATACGAAGAGCAACTACAAAGCCTTGCCCGGCGACACCTCTGCAACGGCATTATCTGCGGGCACATTCACACCCCCGAAGACAAGCAACTTGGGGATATCCACTACCTGAACTCCGGCGATTGGGTCGAATCCCTTACCGCAATCGTAGAGCATCACGATGGTCGTCTCGAAGTAATCACATACGAAGATTTCCGCCAGCAGCTCACCGAGGAAGAAGGAGAAGAGAGAAACTTGAAAAAGGATATTGCCAAAAGTATGTACACTGAATTGCTTTCAGCCTAAAAAATCGATTTCAGACCAAAATGTTTATTTGCTAAAATGACCTTTCTTTATAGCCAAAACCACAAAGATCATAAATTTCAACTTGCCTCAAAAAATCCATGAAAAAGAAAAACAAATTCATCTGTGCAATTGCAGCAGCGGTTTGCATCCTTCCAGCATTGGGCGATGACCCCATCGGGGAACCCCGTATTGTCCTCGACCAGTGGGTTTAAACCAATCAAATCCTCGCCGAGGAAAAAAGCGACTGGCGTCTTGAAAAGTCCATCCTGGAAGACACTCAAGTGCTGCTTCAAAAAGAATTGGATCGGATGAATGCCGCGATTGACGACCTCGAAGCAACAGCCACCGCCGCCGATGCCGACCGCGCAGCCCTCTCAGAGGAAAAGGATAAACAAACCGCCGCCGCAGCCGTGGTTAAATCCAACATCGGCGCCCTTGAAACGAAGGTCAAAGCCATCATTAAAACCCTACCCAAACCGCTGGTCGATAAAATCAAACCCCTCATCCGCCGCCTCCCCAACGACCCCAACAATACCAAACTCTCTCTTGGTGAGCGCGTGCAAAACGTTGTCGGCATCCTGAGCCAGGCCGACAAATTCAACTCCACCATTACCCTCAGCAATGAATCCCGCGAAATCGCAGAGGGCAAAGTCGTTCAAGTCACCACCCTATATTGGGGTCTGGCACAAGCTTACTTCGTAGACAACGCCGGTTCCTATGCCGGTGTCGGCAAGCCGGGCGCAGAAGCCTGGGAATGGACCGAAATCGAAGGAGTTGGTCCTCAAATCAAACAACTCCTCGATATATACGAGGGCATCGAAGAAATCAAATTTGTCGAAATCCCGGCCAGCATCCAATAACGCAAACTTTAGGCACAACCATGCAAACCATCAAATACACCTTCCTCGCGCTCACCGCGCTCACCCTTTCCATCGCCGCAAACGCACAGGAATTCAATCAAGCCGGTGTAAAAGCCCAAGCCGACCTCGACCTCGCCCTTGAGAACCTCACCAGCGTCCGCGAAAGCATCGCCACCGAGAAAATCCCCCTCATCCGCGAAGTGTCCACCCTCGAAGACGAGGTACGTCAAAAGGATGCCGAGCTCAAACGCCTCCGCCGCCTCCGTGACAACAGCGACCTCGGACTCAATCGCCTCCGCGAACAGGTCGAAGCCAACAAAGCGCAAAACGAATACGCCGCCGGCCTCCTCGATGAATTCGTCCGTTCCTTTGAAACCCGCATCCATTACAGCGAGCGCCAGCTTTACGAAGCCGCCGCCGAGGAAGCCAAACTTGCCCTTGAGGATTCAGACATGGATCAAGCCCAGCGGTTCAACAAACAAATTGAAGTCATCGACGTCGCCCTCGACCGCCTCGCCCAACTCGTCGGCGGTTATACCTTTGAAGGCAAAGCCCTAGCCCCCAGCGGCGAGATCGAGGACGGCACCTTTGCCGCCTATGGCCCCGCCGTTTATTTTGCCTCCGGAAGCAGCGAACTTGCCGGTGTGGCGATCACCAAACTCAACGCCGCCGAAGCGGCCATCGCCAACCCCGGCGATAACTTCACCGACAGTATCCGGATATTCGCCACCGAAGGCGAAGGTTCCATTCCGGCAGATGCCACCCTCGGCAAGGCCCTCAAGATTGTTGAAGGCAATGATTCCATCGGCGAGCACATCGCCAAAGGTGGAAGCGTCGGTTACGTAATCATTACACTTGGGCTCGTCTGCTTGCTCATCGGGCTCCTAAAAATTAAGGAAATCACCAGCTTCAAGGCTGCCGATCCCGAGGATGTCCTCAATGTCATTCGCTCTATTGAGAGCAATGACATCAAAGGTGCTCAAGAGGCCGCTGCGGCAATCTCCGGCGCGGGAGGTACCCTCCTTCAAACCGGCCTTGAGCACATTGACGAGAAACGCGGCACGCTCGAAGAGATCCTCTACGAGAAAATCCTCGCAGTTCGCCCTAAACTGGAACGCTTCCTTCCCTTCATGGCACTGACCGCCGCCGCCGCGCCGCTCCTTGGTCTCCTCGGTACCGTCACCGGTATGATCAAGACCTTCAACCTCATCACCATCTTTGGAACCGGTGATGCCAAAAGCCTTTCCTCCGGTATTTCCGAAGCGCTCGTCACCACCGAACTTGGACTTGTCGTTGCGATTCCCTCACTCATTCTTCATGGCCTCCTCGCCCGCATGGCACGCCAGAAGATTGGTGATATGGAGCAGGCCGCGGTCGGCTTCATCAACGGCGTAGTCGGTTCCCGTTCAAACAACGAAAGCTAGCTAATATTTTCTCCCAACGGCTCCCATTAGTTACATGTTAGAACTCTTCATCAAATGCTTTGATATTTGGAAAAGTGGCGGATGGGTCATGGTACCCCTCTTCCTGCTGGCACTCCTTATCTACACCAATGGCATCCAGCTCCTCATGTTCCTGAGTAAAGGAAATATCCAACTCGGACGTGAAGACGAATGGAACAATTGGGTACACCAACCAGAAAAGGCCTCCGGGCGTGTCGGCGAAATCATCCGCTATACTCAGGACAACGTCTCCAGCTCCAAGCATGTGCGCAACCGCTTCGAGGAAATCCGGCAGTCCATGCTCCACAACATCGAGCGACGCCTCATCTTCCTCACCACCCTCGTCGCCGCCGCACCGCTCATGGGACTCCTCGGAACCGTCATCGGTATGCTGGGGACTTTTGCCGCAATCTCCAGTGGCGGTGGTTCCGAAACCGCTGCCAAAGTTGCCGAAGGTATTTCCGAAGCCCTCATAACCACCCAAACCGGACTCTTTATTGCCCTTCCGGGCATCTTCCTGACGCTCATCATTCGCCGCCGCAAACACGCCGTTGAAGCCGCCCTTGCCCGCATCGAATCCATCAGCCTTACCAAATTAAAGCTCGATTAATCAGTCGAGGTCTTCCAAACGACAAACTTCAAACTCCAATACCATGCGCCGCAACCTTGCCTCCGACGATAACGATAATGTCGAGATCAATCTCTCGCCCATGATCGACATGGTCTTCATCCTCCTCATCTTTTTCATTGTAACCACCGTCTTCGTCGAGGAAACCGGGGTCGAGGTCAACAAACCCGAAGCCGCCGCAGCCGTTCAACTCGAGAAAAACAGCATCCTCATCGCCGTTACAAAAGACAACAAAGTCATTTACGGCGGGCGCGATATCGGTATCAGCGGCGTCTCCCCCATCGTGAAACGCCTCACCCTCAACGAAGACCTCCCCGTCATCATTCAAGCGGATGAAGGCGCCAACCACGGCATCTTTGCCCGCGTCTATGGCGAAGCCAAACTCGCCGGCGCCAAATCCATCAATTTCTCCACCAAGCGCTAGTTCTCAGCGCTGCTCCTCTTTTCATGGCCAAAGTTTACCACCCGCCCAAAGGTAAAGACACACTCCAAAAGAGTGCTCAGCTTGGCATTGCCATCAGCATACTCCTCTTTCTGGCGATTCCCTTGACGCAGCTCTTCATGGAATACAAAAAGGCGCCTGAATCCATCGAAGGTCTAGAGAACGCGCCGCCGCCTCCACCGCCACCGCCCGAAGAACCACCCCCTCCGCCGGAACCCGAAGAAGAGGAACCACCCCCTGAACTCGACTCCCCACCCCCACCCATTACGCTTGAGCAACTCGACATGGCGCTGGAACCGGGAACCGGCAACTCCCTCGCCGGCGATTTCGCCCTTCCCGCCTTTGACGTCAATTCCAAGGATCTAGGTGGCCTCGATATCTTTGATATCAGCGACCTTGAGAATAAACCCATGCCCCGCCGCCAGGGCTCGCCTCGCTACCCACCAAACGCTCGCCGTCAGGGACTTCAGGGACGCGTAACGGCTGAGTTCATCATAGACGAACGCGGTGACGTCATGCGGGTAACGATAACCCGCTCCAGCGACCCTGTTTTTGAGAAACCCACCATCGACGCAATCCGCAACTGGAAATTTACTCCCGGAGAGAAAGACGGGCGCAAAGTTAAAACCCGCACCCGCGTAACCATCCCTTACACCATCAGTTAAATTCAATTTTATACAATCCCACCTTAGCATGAAAACGATTCACCACCTCCTCCTCGCCATCCTCAGTCTTAACTTTGTTGCCGCAAACCTAAATGCCCAGCGACGCACCGCGAATCCAGGCGCCGAACTTTGGAAGGATGAAGCCTTCGTTAAATCCTTTGTCGGTAGTTATGCCTTCTTAGTTGGCTACGAACCCAAGATTTCTGACGCGGAAAAAGATACCCTCCGCGCGCTGATCGAACTCATCAAAGCAAAACCCCAGGCCGCGATTAACCAGCTCCGCCCGCAGGTAAAACCAGGCAGCAGTGCCGCCTTTGATTTCATCCTCGCCAATCTCTACTTCCAGGAAGGCAAGCTGCAGCAAGCCGAAAATTCCTACAAGAAAGCCATCAAGAAATATCCTAATTTCCGCCGTGCCTACAAAAACCTCGGGCTCGTTCAAGTTCAGTCCGGCAATTTCAAAGACGCCATTCCCACCATCTCCAAAGCCCTCGAACTCGGTGAAGTCGACGGACGCGCCTACGGCCTCCTCGCCTACGGTTACCTCACCGAAGGCATGTATTACCCCGCCGAAGCAGCCTACCGGCAGGCCATCCTCATCCAACCCAAGCAAAAAGACTGGAAGATCGGACTCGCCCGCTGCCTCCTCGAAACCGAGCGTTACAAAGAAGCAGTCAGCCTCTTCGATACCCTCCTGAAGGACGAACCCAATAACAGCGACTTCTGGCTCCTTCAAAGCAACGCCTACATCGGCAACGAACAATCCTTACGCGCTGCGCAGAATCTTGAAATCGTGCGCCGCATGGGTAAAGCCGAGCTCTCAACGCTTACCCTGCTCGGTGATATCTACATGAATAATTCCATCCCCGACCTTGCCCTCAACGCTTACCTCAGCGCCGTTGAGATGGCAGAGTCCAAAGACACCGACGCCCTCCTGCGCGCTGCCAATATCCTAACCCGCACCACCAACTTCGAACAAGCCGCCACCCTCATTAAGGATATCCGTAAAACCAACGGCACCTCCCTTAGCCCCGAGCAGGATCTGGAACTCCTCAACCAGGAAGCCAAAATTGCCCGCGCAGAAGGTGATGGCGATGCCGCCGTTGAAATTCTAAACAAGATTGTTGAACGCGACGCTCTCAACGGCGAGGCCCTCATTGAGCTGGCAAATTACTACGCTGACAAGGACATGCTTCCCGAAGCGATCAACCGTTACGAGCAAGCCGCCAAGATCGACGCCTACGAACGAAAGGCACTCATTGCTCACGGTCAAACCCTTGTGCGCGAAGCCCAGTATCGCGAGGCCCTCCCCCTCCTCAAGCGCGCCCTTTTGCTTGAAGCCGAACAAAATCTCGAGGACTACACCGCCCGCGTGGAGCGCGCTGCCAAGAGTCAGGGTTAAGTTCCAACCCGAACGCTACCCGGCCAACGAGTCACCCGCGCGCAAGGCCTGCATTTTTTCCTTCAGCGCTGAGGTACAGGTAGCGGAGTCAGTGGGATTTGCGGCGATACAGTTCACAATGGCGCTGCCTACCACCACACCATCCGCAGCCTTCGCCACCGTGCGCACGTGCTCGGCGGTTGAAATTCCAAAACCTACCACTACCGGCAGGTCCGTGTGTTGCTTGATCGCCGCCACCCGCGAGGCGATGCCCTCAGACATCGAAGCCTGCTCTCCCGTTACCCCTTCGCGGGAAACGTAGTAAACAAAACCGGTGGTTGCTTTGCAAACGAGCGGCAGCCGTTCGTCGGGCGTGGTCGGTGCCACAATGAAAACTGTCTCCAAACCCTCCGCCTTACAGGCCGCAAGGTGCGTCTCAGCCTCCTCGGGCGGCAAGTCCAGCGTCAAAAGCGCATCGACACCCGCTTCCTTGGCAGCTTTGGCATAGGCCTCGCTTCCCTGAGCAAAAACGAGATTATAGTAGGTGTAGAAAACAATCGGGACTTCACTGAATTCCCGTATCGCACGGACGAGATCCAGCACCCGTCCCGCAGTCATGCCATGCTCCAGCGCACGCTGTGCCGCGAGCTGATTGGTCAATCCGTCCGCCAGCGGATCCGAGAACGGCACACCCAATTCCAAAATATCCGCCCCCGATTCAATCACCGCCTTACACGCTGCCACCGAGGTTTCAAAATCGGGATCCCCCGCGCAGAGGTATGCCACGAAGCAAGCCCGCTTTTCCGCACGGGTTTTGGTAAAGGCATCACTGATTCGATTGGGCATGGTTTTTTATATGTAGGTTGGGCGTTGCGAGTGGTCAGTCTTTGAAACAGCAGGAGAACGCCGGACTTGCAAGATAGAAGCTAACACAAACCACCTCCCGTTATCAGGCTTTAACTATCCCTCACTAAGGCCTTTTCAATGAGCGGCAACATTTCACCACGCCGGAACAGGGTCACCTGACCCGTGCTTCCAGAGACCACAATACAGAGACAATCCTCCGTTTGCGTTATCGCAGCAGCGGCAGCATGACGACTCCCCAATCCACCGGGCAGGCTGTGCGCGTAGTCCGGCACATGAATCAAAGTACCCGCTGCTGCCAACACCCCGTCCCCGCGAATCACAAAAGCTCCGTCAATCGAAGACAATTCCTTCACAGTCTCATCCATGAAGGGATTTAGAATATTTCGCTCCTCATCTTTATAACCGTAAAAGGGGTTCAAAATAAGCGGCTTGGTGTATTCCAAAATCCGCTCGGAATTACCCAGCGCAAAAAGACAACCCACCGGATGCCCCTCCCGGCCTTCCACCGCTAACTCCGTTGCGATTGCCAACACCCGCTCAATCACCTCCGGCTTCACAGATGACGGCAACATTTGTGAATTGTGAAAGAGCATGGTGTGAAATTCCCGCTCGATATCCACCACCGTAATACTGTCGAATTGGTTACTTTGCGGCATGCCACCCACGCAACACAAACGATCCGTGCTTGAAAAAATCCCCCGCGTCAGACCAATGAGGACCGCACTGCGCAATTGCGAAAACCGGTGGTTACTGAATGCACGCAACGGAAGCACTGCGTCAATATCTTCCCGCTCACTCACCACCTCTGAGGTTCCCTGCGCGATCAAAACCGTCTTAAAGCCCTTGAAAGTATCACCTATTTCCACCCGTCCGCCAAAAGTGTCGCCAAATACCAGCACCGAGGCACACTTTGCGCCGCGGGCGATTTTGGCCGCCTCCTTTAAGATTAATTTGTTAAATCGGTTATGTTGCCGGGGCAACTGCTTGCCCTCTCCGCTGAACACCGACTTCAACGCCGTCCTGAAATCCCCAAGGCTTTTGGAAGCACTGAGCTGATCCATCAACGCCCTGTCTTGAAACACCCGCGCCAAAGAAGCCAGACTGTATAAATAATTACGCGCAGTGTCGGATGCCAGCAAGAGAAAGACGTAACGAATCTCCTTATATTCCTTTTGCCCCTCATATTCAAGCCCCTCCGGGCAACGCCCCACTGCCAGCAGGTAACTCCGCTTCATTGAAACCCGCGCATGGGGTAGCGAAATACCGCCACCAAGATAGGTCGTCATTTGCCGTTCCCCCTCCAACAATTTCTTCAAAAGCGAAGACCGCTTAATCTTAGCCTCATTCGAGAAATCGCACACCTCCAGCAGTTCCGCCAGAGCACTTTTGAAATCAGTGCTCTTTAAATCGATGACACGATTACGAGAAATGTATCGGTCAATGCGCATGAGGTAAACAGGGTCGTACGGTATAATTATTTCAACGTTCGTAAATACGAACAAGAAGGAGAAGAAAGGTTCCGGGCTTCCTCAGGCAAAGCACGGCTATAAAATCAAAAAAATCGCTGCGAGCTACTTTTCCCACTCAATCGCACCCTTCCGCAATTCGTAGACCAACCCCAAAACCAGAACAAAGAGGAAGAAGAAAACCGGTAATAAAATCGGTAACTGCGCCGCCATAAATTCCCGGAAGACCATCACCCAAGGAATCAGGAAAACCACCTCGATATCAAACAGAATGAATAACATCGCGGTCACATAGAACTTGACCGCAAAACGCGCACTCCCGGAACCCTCCGCCAACATACCGCATTCATACGGAGAATTCTTGATTGCCGAACCCACCGAACGCTGCCCAAAAATATGCGAGGCTACCAAAATGACAACCGCGATTCCCATCACAAGAACCAGTTGTACTAAAATCGGGTAAAAGTCCGCTAATTGCATCCCCTAGTAAAAAATCGCTTTTGCTCTTTATTCAAGGTGTTTCTCCAATTGTGGGATATTTATTCTCCCCTGACCACCCTGCGGAGCTCGATGGCCTCCCGTTCAAAAACACCCAATCCCAAACTCGCCGCAAAGGGTAATTGCTGTGGCATCGGCAATATCTCGGGGAATCCCGCCAAGCGCCGCCGCTCATTGATGGCATCATACAGCAAACGATCCAGCGCCACTGGATCCGAACTCATCCGCAGCACCCCTTCCCCGTGCGTATAGAGCGAATTAAAAAACGGCCCCCCGATAAATTGAAACAAATCCATTGGCATGATGTGCAAAACCGCCTTCTCCACCAATTCCGGTATCGCCGCAATTTCTGCCACCGCCGCCGAAGCCGTTGCCTGATTCACCAGAAAACGACGACTGTTACTCACATTCCACAAGGTCATATTGGCAAGCGCACCATCGACTCCAAGAGCTGGATCATCACAACCCACCGGTAAATTAATCCAAAAATCCACCCCAAACAACAAGGGCTTGGGTAAGTAACTCTTCCGCTCAGTACCCAGAGCCTTCACCTCGCCCCCAAAATCCCCATCCATTCCCCGCATCGCCGAAGGCAAGGGGCTGTCGTAAAACCAATCCTCATCGTAAAAATCACCCGCATTCAGTGCCAACACCGGACAACCCTCATAATCAAGCGCCCCCTCCGCTAAAGAAGGTAAAATACCCGCCTGCCGCAAACCGTAACTATCCGAATCCACAATTAAGATATTTTCCCGCGCAAAGCCTCTTCGCTCCAGCGCTACAATCAAAGCCCGCAACAGAGGACGGGGTGTCGAAAGACCCACACCACTCCGCGTATTTACTTTCAGCGCGACCTTGCCCAAAAATCCCGGCTTTAAAGACTCCCCCCTTTCTTTCTCATAGACCGCCAGCAGGGATTCCACTGCCGCAGTATAATCACTTCCCTCGACTACCGCCGATTCATACACAAGCCCCATCGCCGAGACCCGAAAAGCCCCCAACCAAATACCCGCCCCGCAAAGTAGCATCAGCCAAAGACCGCCCTTAAAGCACCTATCACCTTGACTCTTCCACTCGCCAGACAAGTGTTCTTTAAGAAATACTTTCCACATACCCATCGCATATAATAAATTCGAGGTGCCGACCATGAAAAACATAAAATCCCAACGCATCCAGAACCTACTCCTTCCCCTCCTTTTAAGTGCCCTCATCGCATTCAGTGCCTGTACCGATTCCGAAACCGCAAGACAGAAGCAACTCGAAACAGCAATTACCCTACAAGCCGGCGGGCAAAACGAGGAAGCCGTCGCCATCCTACAAAAACTCCTCGAATCCTACCCGGAAGATCCCGTCCTCCTTCAGCAAATAGGCGAGATTTATCAAAGCACCCGGGACCTCACCCTCGCCGCCTTCTATCTCGAGCAGGCTTCCCTTGCCGACCCCCAAAACAACGAGCGACGCTATCAAGCCTACCTCGCCCTGAAAGCCGCCGGCGAAGATACCCTGCCCACCCTGCGCATCCTCGCCACCCGGGCACCCGAAGTCATGACCCCCGAAATCTGGCTTGAACTCGGATCCCAACTTGCCCTCGCCAAAGAAACCCAACCCGCCCTCGACGCCTACCTCAAAGGCATTCCCAAGGATCCCGCCGCCATTACCCCCCAGACCGCTTCCGCCATTGGCAGCCTCTTCCTCGAACTCAACAACCAAGCCCTTGCCGAGCGCTGGTTCAAACTTGCCGCCCAGGACTCCGGACCCGAGGCACTCACCGCCCTCATCGGGCTCCTAGAAATAAAACTTTCCGCCGCCGAGTGGTCCGCCGCCGAAGCCCTCATCCAGCAACTCGACCAAC
>CBFHXZ010000027.1:0-18672 GCA_965659965.1 Coraliomargaritaceae bacterium | reverse complement strand
ATTGGCCGTAATTACGAAGCCATTATCCGCATCAACAGCCAGAGCGGTAAAGGTGGCGTGGCCTTCCTCCTACACCGTGATCACGGCCTCGACCTACCCAAAGCCATGCACCCCGAAGTCGGCGAGGTCATCAATCGCGCCGCCGATAAGGACAGCCGAGAACTCGCCTCGGGTGAAATTCACGAAATCTTCCTGCGCGAATACGTCGAACGATACTCCCCGCTCAAAATTATTGCCATCGAACGCGAGGACATCTCCAAATCCGGCGAGGTGCAAATCGAGGCTGAGGTTATCCATAAGGATAAGGAAGCCACTATTCGCGGCGTCGGCAACGGCCCCATCAGCGCCTTTGTTGATGCCCTTCAGGCATTGGGCCTTAAAGACTTCCAGTTGCTCGATTATCGCCAACATTCCATCGGGCATGGCTCAAAAACAGAAGCCGCAGCCTACATCCAAATTAAAAAGAACGACAGCACCTGCCATTTCGGTTGTGGCATTAACTCCAATATCGAACTCGCGGGACTCAACGCTCTCGTCAGCGCCTACAATCGTTCACGCTAAGTACACCCGGGTAAGCTTTATATTATGATGCGATTTTTCAAATACCACGCCCTGGGCAATGACTACCTCGTCCTTGATCCAAGCGAGGCACCCTCCCTTCCCGCGACCGATGACACCATCCGTATTTGCCACCGTAACTTTGGGCTTGGCTCGGACGGCATCCTATACGGCCCCACCCCAACCGAACGCGCCGATTTTGGCCTCCGCATCATCAACCCCGATGGTAGTGAAGCAGAAAAAAGCGGCAACGGCCTACGCATCTTTGCCCGCTACCTCTTCGATACCGGGCGGGTAACCACCCAACCCTTTACCGTCGATACCCTTGGCGGTATCGTCACCTGCAAAATCAGCGAGGGCGCCGAATCCATCACTGTCGACATGGGGCGCGTGAGCTTTGGACGCGACGCCAAACAAGACCCCTCCAAATCCGGCGAACTACTGCATATCAATGGAACCGACTACACCGTACACATCGCCGATATCGGCAACCCCCATTGCGTCGTTCCCATGGATGCTATCTCCGAACAAATAGCATGCGAAATCGGTGCCGCCATGGAAACCCATCCCTCTTTCCCAAACCGAACCAACGTACAATTCCTCAAAGCGCTCGACCCGAAGAATATTCAAATAGAAATCTGGGAACGCGGAGCCGGCTACACCCTCGCCTCCGGCTCCAGTAGTAGCGCCGCCGCTGCCGTGGCGCACCGCCTCGGCCTTTGTGATTCCGAACTCACCGTTCACATGCCCGGAGGCACCATTGGCATTCAAATCGGAGATGACTTCTCCATCCAAATGACCGGCCCTGCCACCCGCGTTGCGGAAATGCTCTACGACCCCGAAGCATTCCAGTTTAAGGCACGCTGATCAACCGTTGTTTCAATTACTGCCTGTACCTCTGCCTTTCCCTCATGGCAGGAACGGGCCTCGTGTTGGTTTATCGCCTCCCGCCCGCAGTCGTGGCGGTGGCGGATCCGCAAAAGGGTTAACATTCCATCAGTGGGGAGATATCCAATATTGGATTAGCTGTGCTTTTGCAGCCGGTATTCTAATGCATCTTTGGATGCACTGGCAATGGCTCTGCAAGGTCGTAGTGAAGCGACGTGGTTGGCTTCTCCAAATGCGTTTGCTAAGCGGATTGGCACTCATCGCAGCCCTCTTCTTTATTCCCCTCGTCAAATAACAGACAGCCTTAAATTTGCGCCGGCTGATGCTGACTGAGGCAATGCAATGCCCCGCCCTCCCTGATAATTTCACCGCAGTCAAAACCGATAACCTCTCTCCCGGGATAACAACCTCTCAGTATTTCAAATACCTCATCCTCAATTTCTGGTTGATGGTAAGTCGGCACCAAAACCGCCCCGTTCAACACCACATAATTCAAATAACTTGCCGCCAAAACCTTGCCATCATCATAAATGGGTCTCGGCATCGGCAGAGCCTGCAACTCGTATCTCTTTCCACTTCCTGTGGTGAAATTTTGGATGCGCTTCTCGTTGTCTTCCAGCGCCATAAAATCCGGATGTTTTGCCGTCGGAACCGCCGCATACAAGATGGCGTCCCTCGCATAAAAACGTGCCAGATTATCAACGTGACCATCGGTATCATCTGTTGCCAAACCACGCCCCAACCAATGTACCTGCGAAACCCCCAAACCAGCTTTCAAGCGTGACTCCACCTCTGCCTTCGACTCAACTTTTCCGCGATTGGGGTTTAACAATACCGCCTCGGTTGTTAGCAAAGCACCCGCTCCGTTGCATTCAATCGCTCCACCCTCAAGCACCCGGTCCTCTCTCAGACAGGGAATTCCCATTTCTGCGGCGATCCACTCCGCCGCCGCATCATCCCGACCCCAAGCTTCATACTTCCCACCCCAGGCATTGAAACGCCAGTCCGAAACCGCTAAGCCACCACCGCCGTTATTCAAAAGAAACAAGGGACCAAAATCACGACACCAAACATCATCACATTCGTAATCCCAAAGCTCCACTTCCACATCGTCAAGGAGACTGCGCAAACCCGACTGAGCTACCCGCGGGCACAAAACCCGCACCTTTTGAAACCTCGCCGCAAGAACATATAGTTCCGCTAGCTGCGCCTGTACCAATAGCAGATTCCCCGGCCACAAAGCTTCCCGGGTCGGCCATGCAAACCATACCGCGGCTTGTTCTTCCCACTCTGCCGGCAGACGACTCGTGCCCTTGATCGACTCCAAACTCATTTCTCCTCCGCTTCGCTCTCGAGCGAACGCTCACTCAAACCCGCATAACTATCAACCCGCCGGTCTCGGAAAAAGGGCCATGTTTGACGCATCGACTCCAAGGCACGCAAATCACACTCTGCAGTCAGAATACAGACTTCATCTATGGGCGCACGCTTCATCACCTGACCATAGAAGTCTGCCACAAAACTTTGACCCCAAAATTCCGTTTGCCCCTCCACCCCGACACGATTCACGGCAGCGAGATAACAACCATTGGCAATTGCATGCCCGCATTGTACGGTCTCCCAAGCATGATGCTGAGACGCCCCAAGCGCTGCCTTCTCCTCCGGCAACCAGCCAATCGCAGTCGGGTAAAAAAGTATCTCCGCTCCAGCAAGCGCCATCATGCGCGCCGCCTCAGGAAACCATTGGTCCCAACATATCAGGACTCCAATTTTTCCATATGCAGTCTCCCATACCGGATAGCCCAAATCACCGGGGCTGAAATAAAACTTCTCCTCAAAACCCGGATCCTGCGGGATGTGCATCTTGCGATACTTTCCAAGCATCACACCATCCGCATCCATACAGACTGCAGTATTGTGGTAAATTCCTGTACCACGCTTTTCAAACAAAGCCGCCACCAAAACAACCTTTAATTCCAGTGCCAGGGCGCTCAATACTTTAGTACTGAGACCCGGTATTGGCTCCGCTAATTCAAAATTTTCAATTGCCTGATTGTTGCAAAAATACGGCGTATTAAACAACTCTTGCGTGCAAATAATCTGCGCCCCCTCAGCTGCGGCGCGGCGAATTTGCTCGCAGCTTGCTTCCAAATTCGCCGCAGCGCTTCCACAATCACGCCCTTGGAGGAGTGCGATTTTAACCCTTGGTTGTGTTACCCGAGCCATAGCCTGTCGGATTTATTTTTCAATAGGTCTTCCACAAGCACGAACGCCCACCAATCAAAAGCTAGGGACCACTTCCGCATGCAAGATATTTAATAAACAATCTTATTTAAGGGGTATTCCACAATACCCTCGGCTCCATGCGCCTTGAGCTGGGGAATAATTTCACGCACAACCTTCTCGTCGACAATCACGTCGATGGCAACCCAAGCTTCGTCCGTCAGGCGGTTGATGGTGGGGTTACGCAAAGCCGGCAACTCACTGAGTATGCTGTCCAATTTTTCGCGCAGGATATTCAACTTGAGCCCCACTTTGCTGTGAGCCTCCAAAGCTGCTTGCAAGAGCAAGGATATTTGTTCAATCTTTGAGCGCTTCTCCGGGTCTTCCCAAGCCGTCTTGTTGGCAATCAAAACCGTATTGGTTTCCATGATGGTGTCGACGATCCGCAGTTTATTCGCACGCAGAGAGTTTCCGGTCTCCGTCAAGTCGACAATCGCGTCCACCAAATCAGGCACCTTCACTTCAGTTGCTCCCCATGAAAACTCAACCTCTGCAGAAACAGAATTCGCCTTCAAATAATCGCGGGTGAGATTTACAACCTCAGTGGCAATACGCTTACCCGCCAAATCCTGAACGCTTTGTATTCCGGAAGCCTCCGGAACCGCAACCACCCACTGCGAGCGGCGGCGCGAGGCACGACTGTAAACCAAATCACAGACCTCCACGATGTCCGAATTGTTTTCACGAACCCAATCCTGACCCGTAAGGCCACAATCAAAATAGCCATGCTCTACGTAGCGACTGACCTCCTGGGCACGAACAAAGCGCCCATCCAAGCCCGCATCATCAAATGAGGGACGGTAAGATCTGGAGCTCTTGGTGATTTCGAAGCCTGCCTTCCCGAAAAGCCGGATAGTGGATTCCTCCAAACTTCCCTTGGGCAAACCTAGCATTACGATGTTTCTCTTGTTCATAACAGCCCTTACATAAACTCCATATCTCAGTTTGAGTCAAAATGATAATTATTACCGTTAATAAAGTGTAAAAAACATTTTTTTGTTTTTAACTTGCAGGTTTTTGACTTATATTCATCAATAAACAATAAGTTTTATGAACAAATACCAGCATACAAGAAAAACTTGCTCAAAATTCAGGCTTTAACCTTATTAAGTCTCACATTATAGTCGTAATAAAAATGTAACTATGAACCAAGAACAAATACTTAGTATTGTCATCGTGATAGAGGAGAATTCCGTGGCGATGACATTAGCAGACCACCTCCGCAAAGCAGAACTCAACACTCTGGTTTGCAATGAAGCCGATCACGCCCTCGGGTTTGTTGTCGCTAAGCGAGCCTCGCTCGTTTTGATCGACGACGAACTGCCAAACAACGACAGCAAGCGCTTGATTGAAACCCTCAAGAATCAGAGTGAATCCATTCCGATCATACTTTTGACTGAAGAAGGCAAGAGCGCTCCCAGCAAAAGCAATGGCGTGGATCTATATACGAAGCCCATTGATTACGAAGTACTTGTTAGTAGGATCAAAAAGGCGCTGAGCACAGCCAAATCTCGTAAAATTGCCACTCGCCGTAAGCGTGCACCGCTACTAATCGAGCCCTTCCGCTTCTGTGGTGGCGATATCGACCCTCAGCGCATGGAGGTAACCTTCCCATTGGGTCATGTTGAAAAGATCGGTCGCAAGGAATTGGGCATCATAGCCTACCTTCGTGATAACCCTGACACCGTCATTACCCGCGAGACCCTAATTAAGGCAATCTGGGGTGAAGATGCCAACACCGAGAGCCGTTCACTCGACCAATACATTGTTAAAGTTCGCAACCTTTACAAACGCCACGGCTTGGAACTCATTCCATTCCGCACCGTTCACAGCGTCGGCTACATCTACGATACGTATTGATCGCATCGCCATTCGTGCAGCGATACTTCCCAAATGTGGCTATTAAGAGCCCCACACTCCGGGATGCAGAACTTGTTGTGCTAGGACTCGCCTAAGAGGGCTAGCCGCCGCAACTGGAACTACCGGAGTCCGCTCCTTTTTTGCCGCAGGATTGGTTACTTTTACTCTCCTTGGAGCAGGACTTCTTTTCACTGCATTTGGCAGAGCATGAGCATTCGGACTTCGAACCTTGTGCGGATTTGTCATGGTCCTTAGCACATGAACCGCAGTGCGCGTTGGCAATTGCTGCAGAGAAGAGTGCAATTATAGATATAGCTATATATTTTTTCATTTGTTATACGTTTAAGTTTTGACTGACTTGAATTAATGTATCTTGAAACAGATCCAAACCTTACTTGCTAAAGACATGTCGTCTCTTCCATGGTTCCGCAATAACCAATGTCCATTATTTCTCGCGCCGATGGCACGATTTACGGACATAATTTTTCGGGAATTCTGCAAGGCACAGGGAGCGGACGTCATGCTCACGGAGTTTGTCCAGGCCGATGCCATCATCCGCAATGACCCCCGGCTTTGGGAAACCGTCGACTTCACCGAAGCACAACGTCCGATGGGGATCCAGATCTTTGGTTCCAAGCCGGAGAGCATGGGTGCGGCAGCAAAATTATTGGTTGAGCGCATGACACCGGACTTTATCGACATCAACTTTGGTTGCCCCGCCGAGCGGGTCATTTGTATGGATGCGGGTTCCTCCATGCTGCGAAATCCCCGTAAATTGGGCCGCGTTACTGCAGCGGTTGTGCAGGCAGTTCCGAAAACCCCCGTCACGGTTAAGATTCGTACCGGGTGGGATGCGGACACTGTGGTGGCGCCGGAAGTCGGA
The DNA here is from genome assembly GCA_965659965.1 of Coraliomargaritaceae bacterium. Lineage (GTDB taxonomy): Bacteria > Verrucomicrobiota > Verrucomicrobiia > Opitutales > Coraliomargaritaceae > UBA7445. The sequence goes on along the minus strand of CBFHXZ010000027.1, from coordinate 12,200 downwards.
AAAATCGTTGAAAACGAGGGAGCCCGCGCGCTCACCATTCACGGGCGCACCAAGGAACAGGGCTATCGAGGCGCCGCCGACTGGAACCTCATTGCGCAAGTTGCCGCAGAGCGAACTATTCCCGTAGTGGGAAACGGCAATATCCGGGAAGCCAGTGACGTCATTCGAATACAGCGCGAAACCCCTTGCTCGGGACTTATGATCGGTCGTGCGGCGCTCGGATATCCGTGGATTTTCAGGGATATCAAGCAAGTACTTTCAACCGGCAAGCCACCGGTGCCGCCGACCATTGCGGAACGATGGATCACTATTATCAACTACACCCGCCGCATTATGGCGCGACCGTTCCGCGAGGAGCGCCACCGCGACTTGTGCTGGATGCGCCCCAAATTCATCGCCCTCACCAAAGGGATGCCCGGTTCTCGGAAAATGCGCGGCGAACTGGGCACAGTCGTCCAGATTGAAGATCTAGAAAAGGTGGCGACGCGGCATTGCGAACGCTTTGGGGAAGCTTTGAGTATGAAGCCTGCGCTTGACAGTTGCGGGCTGGATTGACACTGCCTTGAAGGGTTCCAACAACGTAATCCCAAAACAAAAATCATGGCATCTCCCACTGAAGTTCGAAAAGGCAAGGTTCTTGATTACCAAGGGGCCCCACATCTGGTTCTCGAAGTGCAACACCGCACCCAAGGACGCCAGGCAGGTTTCATGCAAGTCACCTTGCGCAATCTTAATACCGGTTCCTCAACCAATACCAAGATCCGCACCACCGATAGCGTGGATATTCTACATACCGAAACCATAAAACTTGAATTCAGCTATGTTGATGGCGATGGCTACCATTTCATGGATCCCGAAAGTTTTGAAGACACCATCCTCGAGACCACTATTGTTGAAGACGCCAAAGACTTCCTCGTAGAAAACCAAATCTACAACATCCTACAGGTTGACGACAAACCGATCCAAATCGAGCTGCCAGCTTCCATTGAAATGAAGGTCACCGAGTCCGCAGAGGGCGTAAAAGGCGACACCGCTTCGAATGTCCAAAAACCGGCGACTCTTGAAACAGGGCTCACCGTTCAGGTACCCCTCTTTATCAAAGAAGGGGAAACCATTAAGATCAATACGACCGACCGCACCTACCAGGGGCGCGCTTAGGCAACGCGCTCAACCACCAGTTCCGGTGGATTGGGGCGCTTGGGAGCCAAGCGGTAAGCGGTCTTGAGGTATTCAAGCGCCAATTCCATCTTGGACTCATCATTGTAATGAATCATCATCAAGGGTTCACCTTGTTTGACTTGGGTACCGACCTTTTTGATTTCAGAAACACCCACCGCCGGGTCGTATTTACCATTCTTTTGAACCGCAAGTTTTTTAACGCCTTCGGCAATTAAGCCGGCATTAATCGTATGCACGTAGCCGCGCTTGGGAGCGGGCAATTTGCGTACATGCTTGGCGGTTGGGAATTTATCCGGATCATCAATCACGCTGGTGTCACCACCCTGCGCCGCTACCATGTCCTTGAATTTCTGTAGCGCGGATCCGTCCTTCAAATGCTTTTGCACCGTTTGCTTGGCAGAGAGTGTCGATCCGGCAACTCCTGCCAAACGCACAATTTCCATTCCCAGTTTTAAAACCAATTCCTGCAAATCCTCCGGGCCTTCACCCTTGAGCAAGGCAATCGCCTCTTTCAGTTCGAGGGCGGTTCCGACCGTGTCGCCTAGGGGTTGATTCATATCGGTCACCAATCCCACGCAGCGGCGTTTCATAGAGCGAGCCACTCGGGTAATGGTGCGCGCCAATTGTTTGGCCTGTTCCAAATCCTTCACGAATGCGCCATTGCCCCACTTTACGTCGACCACGAGATAATCCGCGCCCGCTGATAGTTTGCGACTCAGAACCGAACCTGTAATCAGTGGCAGGCAGGGTATCGTGCCCGTCTTGAGGCGAAGATTATACAAGATTCGTTCAACCGGCGCAATCTCTTCATCCTGCGACACGAAGGTGCAACCAATTTTACCGAGTTGATCCTTAAATTCCTTGAGGTTCAATTCAGGGTTGAATTTTGGAACAGCCGAGAGCTTATCAAGATTGCTAATCACATATTCCTCATCCACACCGTTCATGTGCGGCATGAGGACACCACTCGCGGCGGCCAAAGGTCCCAACACCAGCGATGTCTTGTCGCCAACCCCTCCAGTTGAGTATTTGCCTACCTTGGGACGTGCAATGCGATTCAAATCCAGCACTTCGCCGGAAAGCATCATTTCCTCTGAAAAAACGGCCATTTCCTGGGCAGACATATTCTGAAAATAAACCGCCATCGCCAAAGCAGATTGCTGAAAGTCAGGAATTTCCTCGTCTAAAATCGAATCGACTAAATAACGGATTTCCTCATCGGTGAATTCGCCTCCGTCACGTTTCTTTTCTACCAAGTAACTGAAAGATGGTTTTATAAATTTGCGGGCGCTGATAATCTTTTTTCTCATATCTCTTGAATCTATGCCTCCATGGAGGCGGGTAATACTGCATAAGCACTTATGCATTAGGCGATTATCGAGAGCACTGTCGAGCTTAAAATATCAATCCGTGTAAGATTTGACCTAAAGGAAACCCAAAATAGGGTGCGGATTCCTAAAAAGAATAAAGCTTAAACCCTAGCCTCCTCTATTTTGCAAGCTTGACGCCCTGCCTTATGCTCTATGCTAGACACGATGGAGCTAAGTTTTAATCCCGCCACTGTAATCGAGTCTGCGCTGCGCGAAATTGCGGCTCAACACAACGCCCTGGGTGAGGATTTCGAACCGGAAGTGCGGCCCGCTGATCCAAAATTCGGCGACTTTCAGGCAAACGGGGTTTTGGGCTTTGCCAAAAGAAAGAGAGCAAACCCTCGCGCCCTAGCACAGCAACTACTCGAAGCCGCCCAAGAATCCGGCCAATTTGACCCCGCACAGGTTGAACTCTCCCTCGCAGGCCCGGGTTTTATCAACTTCAAGTGCACCACATCCTACCTTTGGAACTGGTTGAATCGCTACGCCGCTCCATCCGATTTCCAAACCGGAGCCGGCAAACTACTAAAAGGGCGCAAAATTATCATCGACTACCCCAGCGCAAACACCGCCAAGCAAGCCCACATCGGACACCTTCGACCCATGGTAATCGGTGAGGCAATTGCGCGATTACTCGATTTTTGCGGCGCCGAGACCCTTCGCGACAATCATATCGGCGACTGGGGCACCAACTTTGGAACCCTCATCATGCAAATCAAGCGTGAGGGAATTGACCTCAACCAACTGTCCACCGATCCCCTCGCTCAACTCGACCAACTCTACAAGGACGGGAGCGCCCTCGAAAAGGAAACACCCGAAATCCGCGAACAGTCGCGCGCAGAACTCCTCAAGCTTCAGGAAGGCGACCCCGAAAACACCGCCCTCTGGGAGCGTATTGTAGCAATCTCCAAGACCGCATTTGAAACCCTCTATCAACAGATGGGCGTTCATATTGATGTCACCCTCGGCGAGTCCTTCTACCGCGACAAAGTTGAGCGCGTTTACCGTGAATTGACTGAGGACGGCATCGCAGAAACCAGCGAGGGCGCTTTGGTGATTTGGCACGATGAGGTTAAAAAATTCGCCCGCGACAACGAGCGACCCTACCCTTTCAATATTCGCAAAAAAGACGGCGCGTCCAACTACGCCTCCACCGACCTCGCCACCATCCTTTACCGGGTTGAACACTACCAGGCAGATGAAGTCGTCTACCTCACAGACGCACGCCAACAGGATCATTTCCAACAACTCTTCCTGACCACTGAAAAATGGTTCACTGCCCGCAATTACCCCATCCCCGGCACCCGCCACGTTTGGTGGGGCACCATTCTGGGAAAAGACAAAAAACCCTTTAAGACCAAGTCCGGGGAATCCATCAAACTTCAAGCCCTCCTCGATGAAGCCCGCGAACGCGCCTTTACCGTGGTCACTGAAAAAAACCCCGAACTACCCGAATCCGAGCGTCAAACCATTGCCGAATCCGTTGGGATCGGTGCCCTTAAATACGCAGACCTCGCCTCCAATCGTACCCAGGATTACGTCTTTGATTGGGATCGCATGCTCAGCTTCGAAGGCAACACCGCCCCCTACCTCCTCTATGCCGTAGCACGCATCAACAGCATTTTCCGCAAAGCCAAACTCGACCCGGAAACACCCATCGAAAACGCGAGCCTCCTCGAAACCCATGCCGAGTGCGCCCTCGCCCGCAAACTCATGAGCCTCCCGGGCGCCCTCGACCTCACCCTGAATGACCTGCGCCCACACTTCCTCTGCACCTACCTCTATGAACTCGCCGGGGCATACAGCTCCTTTTATAATGCCAATAAAGTCATGGTCGATGAACCAGACGTTCGCGCCCGCCGCCTCTTGCTTTGCGCCCGCACCCGCACCGGCCTCATTACCGGCCTCAACCTCCTCGGTATTCAACCCCTCGAACGCATGTAGCCCTTCCCTGAATTATGAACCCATCCATCGCGCAACTACTCGAAAATAACCGCAACTGGGCGTCCAGTCGCGAAGCCCGCGAACCCGGCATCTTTAAAACACAGTCCAAAGGCCAAAGCCCCGAATTCCTCTGGATCGGCTGTGCCGACAGCCGTATCCCACCCAACACGATCACCGGCCTGCAACCGGGTGAACTCTTCGTACACCGCAACGTCGCAAACCTCGTCGCCCCAAACGACCCCAACCTCCTCTCGGTCCTCCATTACTCCGTCCTCGCCCTCAAGGTAAAACATGTCATCCTCTGCGGTCACTACGGTTGCGGCGGCATCCAGCACGCCATCAACGGACAACCCTTCGGCGTCGTCGATGAATGGGTTCAGCCTGTTCGTGAACTCCTCAGCGAAAATTCCCAAACCCTGACTCCCCTTCCAAACGAGACTCAATTCGATCGCCTCTGCGAACTCAACGTGGTTCGCCAGGTTGAAAACCTTCGCCAAACCGACACGCTCAAACAAGCTTGGGAGGCAGGACAATCCCTTGCTATCCACGCCTGGATCTACCAACTCGAAAGTGGACACATCAAAGTTCTGCAAGACCCCGTCACGGGCTCGTAGAATTAAAAAAACTAGCGTGATTCATAGCGTCCATCCAGACGCCTGACAACACAGCGCTTCAGTTCGAGTGCGGTCAATAGTGCCGAAACCGCATGAATAGGGCATTGTATCTCTGCCGCCAAAGAATCCGGCGTAACCAGTTCACCGCCCGATAATTTATCCATGACGCACTGCTCCTCCTTGCTTAATTCAAGCGCGGGTTCCTTCAGGGCATCACCACTTCCCTCTCTGGCATGCCGAGCGCGTTCGTAGCGCAACTCCTCCAAAACATCATCGATCGAGCGAACCAAGGTTGCCCCATCACGAATCAATTGCAGACAACCCAATGCCCACGCCTGATCAACCCTTCCCGGCAAAACCATCAACAAACGCCCCTGCTCCCCGGCAAAACGCGCCGTTATCATACTGCCTCCCGCCGCTGCCGTTTCCACCACAATCACACCCGCACACATCCCAACCACCACGCGATTCCGCATCGGGAAAGTCTGCCGATCCGCACGGCGACCAAAGGGAAACTCACTCACCACCGCGCCCTGCCCTGTAATGCGGTCATATAATTCCTTGTTCTCCGGCGGATAAATAATATCCAGGCCACAACCCAGAACCGCCACGGTGGGTCCTCCGCCCACCAGCGCGCCCTCATGCGCTGCCGAGTCGATCCCTCGCGCCATCCCGCTCACCACGCAAAAACCCAAACCCGCCAATTCCGCGGCAAATTGGCGCGCCATCCGCAACCCATACATACTGGGTTGTCGCGTCCCCACAATCGCCACACACGGACGTTCCACCCTGTAGTCACCACGCCAATACAAGCCAATCGGCGGATCATGCATCGCACCCAACAATCCGGGGTAACTTTCGTGCCCGCGATCTACAAATGCCACTCCATGTTGCGCGATCCGCTCCTTTTCCCGCTCAAGGTCGAAATACTTTTCCCAATCCATCAGCGTAGTGGCAGTCTCCGTACCGACCCCCCGAACCCGTGTGAGCTGCTCAATCCCTCCCGATAAAACCTTACAAGGGTCATCACCAAAAGCATCCAACAAACGGCGCAACAAAACCGGCCCCACGTGCGGCAATCCGTTCAAAACCAATAGGGCATCCGAATTTGATAGCATTGGATATTTATACTTAACTTATAAATATTTTAAAATCAAAAAACATGACATTATCCATCGCTGCGGCATTACTCAGAGCCTCCGAATTACGTGCCCCGCAAGACCTCTGAAAGATAAGTCAGCACTTCCGTGGTGCATACCGCCACCTGACCACGCTTGCGCGCCAAGACTTCAGCCGCCTTGCCATGCCAAACCACCGCACGGGCGACCGCTTCAAATTCACGCCCCCGCGCTTGCGCCACATTACCCCCAGCCAGTCCCGCTAACAAATCGCCACTGCCGCCCCTCGAGAGCACTGCCCCGCCAAAGGTGTTGCAATAAACCGCTTCCCCATCACAGCAACGCGTCTGCGGCGACTTTAACACCAGTTGTACTTTATATTGCTGGCAAAACGATTTTAGAAAGTCGCTGTCGTAAACTGGACGTTCGAGCTGCGCAACCGCCATGAATTCTCCCATGTGCGGCGTCAAAACTACCGGACCCCATTCCCCTTTTCGCTTGGTTGATAATTCCACCACCCGCTGACCCAAAGCATCCGCATCACAGATAATCGGCAGCGGCACTTCACTGACGATTTCCTGTGACATCTGTTCGGTATTGCGGTCGCGACCCATTCCCGGGCCTACCAAAACCGCGGTGGCGGCACCCAGGCGTTGCTTTAAGAGCGGCATCGCACGGGGGCTGAGGGTTCCATTCTCCGTCTCCGGCCAGGGAATCCACATCGCCTCTGGTACTTGTGCCGCGAGGGACGCCGCTACTGATTCCGGAGCAAAAGCGGTCACCCGACCCACCCCGGAACGCACTGCAGCCTGCACGCTCATTAAAAGCGCACCGGGCATATTGGAAGAGCCGCCCAAGATAAATAAATGCCCAAAATTTCGCTTGTCCACCATCGCGGCACGCAACCTGCGAATGGGGTTCAAAATCGCGTCATTTAAAAAATACTCCTTCGATTCATTCGGCTTGCTCTCGTCAAAAAAGCCCAAGTCCACCCAACGCACGCGCCCGCAATCGGCCCCGCTCACCATGTGAATTTCTTTAACCGAACCGGTCGCATAAGTGAAATCTGCCGGCAAGATTAAGGCATCGTCGCCCCCACCAAGTCCGCTTGGTAAATCCACCGCGGCACGCAAACCAATCCCGGCGTATTCTTTAACCGCCGCTACCATGGCAGTAATTTTTGCATCCAATGGTGGCTTGAACGACAAACCCACCAAACCATCCACGCATACATCAAAGCCCGCGCCCTCGCTCAGCTCATCCAAACGTTTCGGTAAGTCCGCCCCTTCTTCTACTTCAAAATACTCGATTCTCAAACGACCCTTCACCACATCCAGCGCCCGCCGTGTAAGCGGTCTTAATTGCTCCGCCTGCTCCGTAAGAAAGGCAACCACTTTGCTCCGGGGATAACGTGCCATGATTTCAGCCGCCGCCAGCAGGGCATCGCCGCCATTGTGTCCCTTGCCAGTCAAAACCAGCACCCGGGGCGCATCGGGAAAAGACCGTAATTCCTCGTAGTCACGCAGGATTCCATCCGCTATCCCAAGACCCGCTTTTTCCATGGCAGCCCATTCGGCAGACTCGTCTTGGAGGCACGCCTTTTCAAGATCGCGGGCCTCCTCCATACTCAAAACTGGGCTGGCGTAATGTGAATCCATCATAACTAGAGCTTATGCAATGCCAGCCGTGCTCTCATTAAACAACTAAATAAAAACGTAAGCTTAGTATCCCTTAAGTTATGAAACAGAAATTACACATAAGTTTCATAGAAAATATTGCATCTGCCGCCCAAGCCCATTTTCATCCATAGTATGTCATTTGAAATATCCGGCTCCATCAAAGCAATCTTCCCCGAGCAAACCTTTAAAAGCGGCTTCAATAAGCGGGAATTCCTCCTCCTCACCAAAGACGGTAAATTTGAACAGGAAATAAACTTCGAGTGCGTCAAAGAAAAAGTCGACCTCGTGGATCACCTCAAGGAAGGCGATGCCGTCACCGTTTCCTTCGATATCCGGTGCCGCGAGTGGCAGGGCAAATATTTCACCAACCTCGTCGCTTGGAAAATTACGGGTTCCGGTGCCGGTAATTCCAATGCTCCCGCCGAGGAACCCCCCTTTGAACCGGACGACGTCGTCCTCGACGAAGAACCGCCCTTCTAGGATAACCCGACGCTATCCGCGCAAACGACCCGCTTCCTTCTCCTCAAGAAAAGAAGCATAAGCTTTCGCGATGCCCGCCTCGATTGGAATCGCGGGCTCCCAACCCGTTGAACGCATGAGACGGATATCCGTCAACTTGCGCGGCGTTCCATCCGGTTTACTGGAATCAAAACTCAATTCACCAGAATAACCGACAACCTCCCTGACGAGCGCCGCCAATTCACCAATCGAAATATCACTGCCGCAACCCAGATTCACCCAGTCGGGGGGATTGTCCAGTTGCAGTAAATGCACCATCCCCACAGCCGCATCATCCGCGTCCAAAAATTCACGCCGGGGCTTCCCGCTTCCCCAAACAACCACCTCCGCTGCACCCGATTCCTTCGCCTCGTGAAAACGCCGAATCAAAGCCGGCAAAACATGCGAATCCTCAGGATGATAATTATCCCCCGCCCCGTATAAATTCGTCGGCATCGCGGAATGAAAACATACCCCATATTGCGAGCGATAAAACTGACATAACTTCAGACCCGCGATTTTCGCAATGGCGTAGGCCTCATTGGTTGGCTCCAGTGACGAGGTCAAAAGCGCCGTTTCCTGCATCGGTTGTTCCGCCAACTTGGGATAAATACACGTGCTCCCCAAAAAGAGCAGGCGCCTGACCCCCGCTCGATAAGCTCCGTCGATGGTGTTCTGTGCAATCGCCAGGTTCTCGTATAAAAACTCGGCGGGGTAGGTATCGTTTGCATGGATCCCCCCGACTCGCGCCGCCGCAATCACCGCCACCTCCGGTTTCTCCTCCGCGTAAAAATCACGCACTGCCGCCTGATCCGTCAAATCCAACTCAGCACGCGTGCGGGTCACCAGATTCTCGTAACCAGCCGCCCGCAAATTACGCATCAGCGCCGCACCCACCATGCCGCCATGACCCGATATATAGATTTTTGATTCCCGTTTCATTTTTCTAAAACGCACTAGGCCTCAATCGCCTGCTTATACGCCAATTCCTGCTTTGCCAGCACCAAATCCGCATCGACCATAATCTTCACCAGATCCTTGAAACGCACCTTAGGTTCCCAGTCGAGTTGCCGCTTCGCCTTTGCCGGATCCCCTATCAATAAATCTACCTCGGTCGGTCGCTCGTAACGCTTATCGTAGTCCACATACTTTTCCCAATCAAGATCCAACAAAGCAAAGGTCTCTATTACAAAATCCTTAACCGAGTGGGTCTCGTTGGTCGCCATTACGTAATCATCGCCTTCATCCTGCTGAAGCATCAACCACATCGCCTCCACGTATTCCTTCGCGTAACCCCAGTCACGCTTCGCGTCCAGATTGCCAAGATACAACTTGTCCTGCAGGCCCAACTTTATCCGCGTCGCCGCCCGCGTAATCTTGCGGGTCACGAAGGTCTCACCCCGGCGGGGAGACTCGTGGTTAAAGAGTATTCCGTTCGTCGCATGCATCCCATACGATTCCCGATAATTCACCGTCAGCCAATAGGCATACACCTTCGCGCAGCCATAGGGTGAGCGGGGGTAAAAAGGCGTCTGTTCCGTTTGCGGTACTTCCTGCACCATGCCAAACATTTCAGAAGAAGACGCCTGATAAAAACGACACTTCCCCTCCAGGCCCACTTCACGTATCGCCTCCAACAAACGCAGGGTACCCAAACCCGTCACGTCACCTGTGTATTCCGGAACATCAAAAGATACCCGCACATGGCTCTGCGCTCCCAAGTGGTAAATCTCATCCGGTTGCAACTGGTACAATAATTTCATCAGCATGACTCCGTCCGCCAAATCCCCGTAATGCAGGAACAACTTCGTTCCGTGCACGTGCGGATCCTTGTATAGGTGATCGATCCGATCCGTGTTGAAACTCGAGGAACGGCGAATGATGCCGTGCACCTCGTAACCCTTCTCCAGCAACAGCTCTGCCAGGTACGATCCGTCCTGACCCGTGATTCCAGTTATCAATGCTTTTTTCATATTCACTAAGCATATCATAATCGAACCGCCTTGTATTTTCGTATTTACGTATTAAAAATTATATATTTGCTACATTTATGGCTCAAAACGCCACCAGTATCGCCATCGCCTTCGATTCTAACTTCCGCCACGCCGCCAGTATATTTAGCGGAGTGGCCGATTATTTGAGCGACTACCAACTCAATTGGCGACTCGTCCCCCTTCAAATCGGCTTCGAAGCCAAACTCTATCAACTCGCCCAATCCCGACAACTCGCCGGTGCCATTGGCACCTTCGTCAGCGATAATTGGCTCTTAGGCTTACGGGAACATCAAGTGCAGGCGGTTAACCTCTTTAACTTCTCCAAAATCACCAGCGTCCCCACCGTCACCATACACGACTTCGCCCTCGGTCAAATCGCCGCAAAACATCTCCTCCGCCAAGGCGCCCAACGCTTCGCCTTCTACGGTTCAGACAGTATCCATTTCACCCAACTCCGTTTGGCGGGATTTAAAACCAAAATCACCAACCAGACCATCCACCTCTGGGATCCCACTATACCCTTCCGCGAAAACCTCCGGGCATGCCCCGACCCCTCCACCGGACCCCTTGGCATCTTTTGCAATAGCGACCGCCTCGCACGTGAAATTATCCTCGAAGCTCAAAAAAATAAACTCACCTGCGGACGCGACCTCCTCATCCTCGGTGTCGATAACGACCCCCCCGAATCCATCTTTGCTGGACTCGAAATCAGCAGCTTTGAACTCCCCGTCCACGCCTGCGGTTACCGTGCCGCCAAAATCCTGCACGCCCAACTCACCGGAAAAGCCCTCCCATCCGGCCCCCACCACCCGGGCAAACTACGCCTCCTCCCCCGCGAATCCACCCTCCCCTCAAACCGCGCACGCCTCACCCAACGTGCACAACAAATAATCAGCGACCACCTTGCCGACCCTGACCTCGACGCCGCCAGCCTCGCCCGCCGCGCAGGCGCCTCCCGCCGCTCCCTCGAACTCGCCCTTCAATCACAACTCCAAACCAGCCCCTTCCGCCTTATCACCCAAGCCCGCCTTCACCAAGCCCGCCAACTCCTCCGCTCCACCCGCCTTCCCATCATGGAAGTCGGCCGCCGTTCCGGTTATCCCGAACCCCATCATTTCTCCGCTTGGTTCAAAAAACACTGCCATTGCTCGCCAAAAGCATTTCGCACAAAAGCGCCTTCGGTTTGACAGACCGCCAACTACCCCGCTTCACTATCCCTATGTCCAAACAAGGCCTCATTCTACTCAACCTTGGCTCGCCCGATTCCACCGAGGTCAGCGACGTGCGCAACTACCTCCGCGAGTTCCTCATGGACGGACGCGTGCTCGATGCCCCCAAATTCATCCGCTGGCTCATCGTTAATTGCTTCATCCTGCCCAAGCGACCCAAACAATCTGCCGAGGCCTACGCCAGCATTTGGAAACCCGAAGGCTCACCCCTCGTCCTCACCTCCCGCGAGCAACAAGCCGCCCTCGCACAAACCACCGGGCTCCCCACCGAACTCGGCATGCGCTACGGCAACCCCTCCACCGAAAGCGCCCTCCTTAAACTCCTCGAACAGGGCGTCGACGACCTCTTTATCATACCCATGTATCCCCACTACGCCATGTCCAGTTACGAGACCGCCGTGGTGCACCTCATGGAATCCGTCCGGCAACACGCCCCCGACCTCAAAACCACCCTCCTCCCCCCCTACTACCAGGAACCGGGCTACATCAACGCACTCGTTGAAACCGCCCGCCCCGCACTCGATAAAGGAGACGTCGCCCCCCTCCTCTTCTCCTTTCACGGCATCCCCCCCCGC
>CBFHXZ010000026.1:0-18888 GCA_965659965.1 Coraliomargaritaceae bacterium | reverse complement strand
GTATTTTCCTTCGCTATAGTAGCCCAAACCCTTTTCAACATGATAATTTCCCATCTCCCTGCGGTGCTCATCTAGCCTGAACGGTAGTTGAATCATTCCGCTAAAACTGACGGTATCAAAATCCTTTTTATATTTAAACCAGTAGTAAAGTGCTCCTGCAGTACTTATCCATGCTGTGACAAAAAGTGCAATGAAGACCGTTAGAACACGCAGCCAGCGCAATGAGAAAACAATTTGACCGTCCGGACGTCGCCTCTGAACTGCAAATCCCATCAAAATTGGCCGTTCCATTGTTACTGCCTTAGCTTGTTTTTTCATGATTGACTCAATTTTATCTGTATTTGATATTAAGAGTGTCGAAACTCACAACAATAAAATTTCTACCGTTGCTTGAAGTTGGTAAAAATATTTTTAAGATCAAGCACCGAATTTTATTCAATCGCTGTAGATTTATGTTGACCTCACCCAGAAAAAGCCCAATTTTTTTTAGTATGACTATGACAAAACTAAACATTATAGTAGCTTTCGCAATCAGTGCATACGCTTTTAATTTTTTGACTGCCGCACCATTGGTAACGGTCGGAGACTTGGGCACTGTAACTTTTAATGGTTCTGCGTCGGTAAAAGCGGATGATAACATTTTCCGGCAGGAAAATAGCGAAGTGAGTGATGTCGTTATGACCTTTTCACCTGGATTAGTGGCAACACTAGGTCGTAATGCCAGTGATTTGGATATCAGTCTTTCTACAAGTTATGACCTTGTGCGCTACCAAGATAAAGGTGATTTGGATTCTGAGTTATTTCACATCAATACACGTGGCGCCTATCGTTCTAGTCGTTTACAGGTTTCGGCCAACGCTTATTTTGACGAAAGTAAATCTAACAATGAAGTTGCAAACAGAAATGGTGACCTGCTTGAACGTGAGGCAACCGGATTTAAATTGAATGGTGAGTACACGCTTTCTCCCAAGTTCAGCGCAAAAGTTGGTTATGATTGGAAAGAAAATGCTTACGTGGGTGAATATGCTAGTGACTACGAAGACCGAAAGTACCGCAGAATTCCTATCGACATTTTTTACGAGCTCACTCCCAAACTTGATCTGAGTGTGGGTTACACTAATGGTGACATTGGTGTTGAAAATGGCGATGATGCCACTACCAATAATTTTAATGTGGGTTTGCGTGGTGAACTGTTGCCAAAATTAGTGGGTAATTTTAAGGTTGGTTACAATCAATATGATAGTGATTCTCGCGATACAGCCTCACTAAGCTTGGATGCAGATTTGAGTTGGACTGTTAGTTCCAAAGTTTCTCACAAAATAAATATCAGCCGTGACTTTGATGCTTCTGCAACGGGTACAGGTACACTGGAGTCTAATATTCAAGGATCGACTACCTACCTTTTGAATGACCAAATTTCACTTAGTGGTAGAATTGGTTACAAAACTCGCGATTATCTTTTGAGCGATCGTGAGGACGATCTCCTATCTTTAGGGGTAAATGGAAGCTACAAGATTAATCGTAACTGGAGTGCCAATGCGGGCTATGTATTCTCGAAGAATGATTCGACTCTTACTGGATCTAGATATGATAACAATATTTTCACTCTTTCAGCACTGCTTACATATTAATTTTGAACACATCGTATTTTGTACGGTCACTAATGCCTCCTAGGAGGCATTTTTTAGTATTATGAAAGTGATTAAGATAATTTATACTTTAATTTTAACCTGCTTCGCTTTCAATGTGGCGGTTGCTCAGGATATAGGAGACAGCGGTTCCCAAAGTAATTTCAGCTATGGCGGTATTAATTCCTCCTCCACTTCCTCATCCTATGGAATTGCGGTAGGAGAAAATTATGTCCTGCAAACATCTGATGTTATTGAGGTTCAAGTGTATCAAGAACCAGACTTAAGAAAAGCTGTGCGAATTGAAGGCGATGGCACGGTTGCGCTGGCCTTGATTGGGAAGGTGAAGATTTCTGGAATGACGGTTGCAGAAGCACAATCACTCATAACAGATCTCCTGAATAGAGATTATTTAGTTGATCCGCAGGTCTCGCTACAAATTGTTGAATTTGCGGCTAAGTTTGTCCATGTATTGGGGATGGTTGGAAGTCCTGGTAAAGTGTCTATGCCACCCGACCGTGATTTAACTTTGATTGATGCAATTTCTCAGTCAAGAGGAGTGACTCGTCTTGGAAACGCACGTAAAGTTCGTATTAAGCGTAATGATGGAACCAAACCATTTGATGTGGATTACGATGAAATTCGTCGTGGCGAAGCCAAAGATATTATACTTAAAGAAGGGGACACCATTACAGTTCCCGAGCGAATCATTTAAAATAAATTCAAAATGAAAAATAATTATGTAAAAGGTGCTCCGGACCCTAATGCAGGAGGTTATGGAGGCTATGGTTACGGCTATGGTGGCGGTGCTGGTTACGGCTATGGTGGCGGTGGTGGTAGCAGTTATGGTTACGGAGGTTATGGATCAGATGGATACGGAACTTCGGGACCGCAGCGTTCTGCAAAGGACTACATCCTCATTTTTCGTGAACGTATTTGGTACCTGATCGTTGCCTTTTTCATTATATTTTCAGGTTCTATTCTTTACACCTTCAATAAAACAAAAGTTTACACTGCAGTTGCGACGATGCAGGTGCTCCGGGACGATCCTACTGCTATTGAGGAGGGTGTGGAAATGGAACCCAACCAGGTTCGTGGCGCAGAAGATTTAAATACGCAGATTAGTGTTTTAAATAGTGGATCAATTATTAAAGGCGTGCAGCAACGATTACGGGAGGATGAACTCAAGCGTTTCATGGCGCCTTATCAGGATAGCTTCAATCTCACGGGCGCACTTACCCCCGGAGAAATTTTAGGCAAAAACCGTAGGGTCATACCTCAGCGCATGAGCTTGATGGTCAATATCGCCTACTCGCACCCGGATCCGATAATGGCTTCACGAGTTGCCAACCTCTTTGCTGAGGAATTCATCAATCACAATCTAACGAAGAGTATTGATGCTGCGATGAAAGCCGTGGAGGATTTACGGGTACGCGCCGATCAGCAGCGAGAACGTGTTGAAGAATTGGAATTGAAGCTCGCTGAATATCGAGAAAAGCATAACGCCGTCTCACTGGATCAGCAGGAGAATATTGCCAATGAACAGTTGAAGACCCTCAACGCGATTAAGTCACAAAATAAAAACAATTTTGATATAGCTGAAACAAAGTGGAATCTGGTAGAGACCTACCGTCGAGAGAAGAAAGACCTTTGGGAATTATCCTTTATTGCCGAACAACCACGTGTTGCTTCACTCCTTCAGTCCATTTCAAATGCCAAAATCCAGATTTCTTCGTTAAGTAAGCGCTATCGAGAAAAGCATCCGGCGATGATTTCATTGGTACAAACTTACCAGGAGTCAGAGGCAGAGTTAACCATTGCTGTGCAAAATGCGGTCGACAAAATCTATGCATTATATGCCGAATCAAAGGAAAACTTTGAGGTTGCCAGTAAACGGCTTGCAGAAAAAGAGAAAGAGTTAATTGCGCTCAGCAAAATCGGAGTTGAGTACAATACTCTGTTGCGTGAATTTGACGTTCAGCAAGGATTCCTTCAGGCGATTGTGGGTCGCATGACGATGCAAAAGACTTTGGTAAACTTGAAAAATCCAAATGCTCGCATAATCGATGAGGCATTTCCGCCGATCAAGCATTCTTCACCTAATATTGCCATCAATCTTATTGCGGGTGCCCTTGGAGGTGTCGCTGTAGGGGTTGCCTTGGTAATATTTGTGGCTTTTCTAGATGACCGCATAAAGAGTGCTTTTGACATTGAAGGTGCCGTGGGTCTGGCTTTGCTTGGGGTTATTACCAAAATTAAGAAGCTTGATACTGCTTCCAAGGCGCAGGCAGTGGCCTCAAATGCTGACCGACATGTGACTGAAACCTTTCGCTCCGTCTATTCATCTTTTAAGCTCAATGAAGAAAGCAAGAATGCGAAAGTTATCCTCACAACCAGTACCGTTCCTAGTGAAGGTAAATCTTTTGTGAGTTCTAATTTAGCGCTGACCTTTGCAAATCACGGCGACAAAACGTTGCTGTTGGACGGTGACTTGCGTTTGCCTAATGTCGCTCGTTCGATGCAGGTCGAAAATGAAAAAGGTCACTTGAGTCATATCCAAGACGGGGAAAGTCTGGATGATTTGATCATCAATGAGGTTTATCCCAATTTGGATGTTTTGCCAACCGGTGGTAAGTCCAAGAACCCAACTCAGGTGCTCAATAGCGCTGAATTTCAAAATATGATAGGGGAACTCAGAAACCGCTACGACCGCATCATTGTTGACTCCCCGCCGCTTGCTGCGGTCAGTGACGCACTCATTCTGCTTCCGTTAGTGGATGGTGTTATCTATGTCATAAAGTTTAATTCGGTTAAGCGCAAAACGGCTGTAGTCAATGTCCGCCGCCTATGGGAAGCAAACATTCCCGTCTTTGGTGCAATCCTCAATTATGTCTCTTCAACGATGTCCAGTTACTACTATTCACAGTACTCGGATAAGAGTTACAAGAACTACTATATGAGTGCTGAAGATGATTTCGATGATGGCTTTGAACCTATCGCGGATGACAACGATGACACTGAAGATATGGAGATGACTGAGGCCGCTGTTCAAGAATCCTCGGAGGATGGCAGCAAGCCCAAGCAGGAATCTTAGATTAAGCAGCTGGCTTAGAGTGCCAACTATCTACAGGAGCCCGGATTTATTCGGGCTTTTTTGCGCTACCGGGCAGCAGCACGTTTTAAACGATCATTAATGGCAAGCCCCATGCCACGGTCTTCTGCCAATTCGACTACGATATCAGTGAAACACTTCGCATCAAGTGTTTGAAACAAAGCAAAGAGATTGCGCGCGGCAGTTTCCAGGCACCCGTCTTCAGTTAGCCAAAAAGTCTTTGCATCAAGTGTCCTTATCGACGCTTTTTGTAAGTGTACAAAAGCTATTTTCTTGCCCGAGAATACTGCTTTATCGGGATTGGAGCCGTTCTCGAATAGATGCACTCGTGCATGAGGGCTGTAGTGTTTGCTGAGCATCCCGGGGGCTGTCTGTGCGCTCGTCTCGCTGCTTCCTTTGAGCTGAAGTGTGAGTGGTGCTTTCAGGCAACCTTGAATGCGTTCCAGCGCAATAGGGCCATATCGTAAGAGAGCGGGTCTGTCCGGATCACGCACATCAATAATAGTTGATTCTACGCCATGCTTGGAACGACCTCCATCCAATATTGCAGATAAGTCATTGCCAAGAGTACGGGCAACATGGCTGGCTTCGGTTGGGCTAACATAGCCAAAGGGGTTTGCGCTGGGAGCTGCCAGAGGTATATCGCAAAGCTCCAAGAGGCGTTGAAGTACGGGTTGAGCGGGAACGCGTATGGCGACACTCTGAAGACCCGCGGTTACAAGGTCGGGTATGACCGCTTTCTTTTGCACGATTAGGGTAAGTGGACCCGGCCAAAATTTTTCGGCCAAGTTCTGAAAGGCCGCATTATGTTCAACACAATCAAGCGCTGCATCATAATCCCCACAATGAACGATCAACGGATCCAGTAATGGCCTTCCCTTGATTTCAAAAATTTTGCGCACTGCCGATTCATTGAGTGCGTTTCCCGCCAAGCCATAAACCGTTTCGGTTGGGACAGCGACGAGTTCATTCCTGCGAATAAGATCAGCGCAGAATTGTAGGTTTTTATCGCTGGGATTAAGAATCATTTTGTTGGCAGCTTTTACAGGAGTTGAGATACAAAAAACCCTTTCCGGCTTGGCCAGGAAAGGATCTGAAATTCAGGTAGTGCCCGGCGGTACTACTTCATGGTGAGCATATTGCGCGCACGCTTGATAGTGTTGGTGATGCGGCGTTGATGTTTGGCGGAGAGCCCGGTTATTTTGCGCGGAAGAATTTTGCCGGTTTCGGTTATAAAACGGGACAGTTGCTCCACATCATTGTAGGTGTAGTCCATCGGATTGAGGGAGCGATTGGGTTTTTTATTTTCTGTGCTCATAGTTAAGAAGCCGTAGAAAATGGGTGACTTTTCCAGTATGGACAAGAAAAAAATACGATTTTCAAGCCCTCCGGTCGCTTGGTTATCGACATAGAGGCCTGAAATGGCTATGTTCAGGTGTCAATGGCTCCCATAGTTCAATGGATAGAACTGCTGTTTCCTAAATAGCCAATCCGGGTTCGAGTCCCGGTGGGAGCACCAATTTATTGTACTTGCTGGGCTTAAATACTTTGCAAGCCGTGGGGGCACCCGTTCAAACTGTAGGTGATTACTTATTATTGATGATGCGCTTTCTTGTTCCAGTTATACTTATAATTATGGGCAGCTTTTATTTGGGACATGCTGCAGAGGTGCCACTGCTGCAGGTGAAGCATTCCAAATTGATCTCAAACTACGAATGGGGTATTGCGGATGCTGAGGCATTGCTGCAAGGAGGGCTGCCCGTTTCAGCAGCAGAAACTTTTGCGAAATTATTGGAAGATGAGGCCCTGTTACCCGAAGCGCGGAAGCGAGCCCGCCTTGGTCTGGCCGAGGCTTATCTTGCTCAAAACAAATTTAAATCTGCTGAGGAAGAATTGGCCGCGATACCTGAAGATGAGGCGATGCATTCCTTGTCGTTATTGAAAGCAATGGTTTCTTATGGCAAGGGTAGGGCAGTTGATTGGGAATTCCTTGAGGCACAACTTAATAAAATTAAAGTGCCTGCCTTGGTAGAACGACACCGCTATTGGTATTTTTTATTAAAGGCTTTGCTTGCTGAGAAAAAGGGAGAGGCCGATGCAATTAAGGAATTTTCGAAGGAGGGATTGCTCAATGCCGAAAACGCTTTTCAACGGGCGAGTCTTCAAACCGTGGTCTTGCGTTCCGAATTGAAAGGTCCTGCCCTAGATGAGGCATCGCTAAAGCGCTTGAAGCGCGATTTGAATGAAGCAAGAGGCACCGCGGCCTTTGTGTATGCCAAACAGTATGCCCTTGCGCTCTGGCAGAGCGGGGAGGTCGAGGAGGCTCTGGAGCTTTTGAATCTCGAGAAACAACTGAAGCGTTTTGGTGGTGACTTCACGCTCGCGCAACGAGAACAGCTCCGCCTTATGCGTGCCATGATCTTGGGAGAGGATTCTGCAGACGGGCAGTTGGCATTGGCGGAGCTTATTCGTAGTGGGCGCACCATCGAAGTGATGGAAGTAGCGCTCTATCTTCTAAGCCGCCAAAGTGAGGCCAGTGTTGTTTTTACGGAGCTCTTGAACGAGATACTGGCACGCAAGGAGGCACATGCTTTAATTGGTCAAATGTATTACCTGCGCAGTCAGTTGGCTATACGGCGGGGTGAGCTTGAACTGGCAAAAGCGGACGCCACCTTACTGCTGGAAAAATTTCCGGGACTGGTGCGCATTCGCGATGCATACTTTATTTTGGCTTACGCTGCGGTGCGTGATGACCCGCCGCGCTACCGAAATGCCGCAGATTTTCTTATTCAGCATCGTGCCGAACTTGAGGATAAAACTAAAATTGCGGAACTCAATGTGCTCATTGGTGATTGTTATTATCTAAATGAAGATTTCGATAACGCTGCCGAATTTTTCGCACTTGCGCTTGCAGATCGACCCAAAGCGCTTGAATTGATTTTTCAGCGAGTAACAATTGCGTCGATCCGTGCTGGTAAATTAGAGGCCGCCCTCGGTTATATCGACAAAATGCCGCTGGAGAATCCGCAAGGGGTTGAAAAGCGCTGGCAGGCTGAGTGGAACATTGCTCAAGCCCTCATTAAGGAACAAAGGGCAGAGGAAGCAATGGTGAGGGTTCGGTCATTGCTTGAGGAAGCGCCGGAGGTATCTACCGGTCTTTATTTGCGGATGCGGTGGCTCGAGTTGAACCTTGCGCTGGAGCTGAATGAATCCATGCCCGATGCTCCACAACAGGTAGAGGATCTCTTGGCGCGCCTTGCCGCGATGAACGCTTCGTCAGAACAAAGTAGTGAAGAACTTAAAATACTTGCGGCTGAGCTATTACAGTTAAAGGCAAAGGTACACTACCGCCTGAATGAAATAGAGAATGCGCTGAGTGCCTTGGCGGAGTTGCGCCAAAACCATGCGGAATCAATGGCTGCCCAACGCTCGTATTTGCTTGAGGCTTCCGAGTTGGAACTGCGGGGTCAATTGCAGGAGGCACAGGCGGTCATGCTCAAGCTTCCGATGGATTATCCTGAAAGCCCGCTCGCGCCTCAGGCGATTTTCGAGGGTGCCATGATTTGCCAAAGCCGCGGTTTGGATTTTTATGTGGAGGCTATTAAACTGTACGAACGGTTGGCTAATAGCTTTCCGCAAGATGTGTTGATTTATGAGGCACGACTGCGGCAGGGGGATCTCCTGCGTTTACTGAATGATTTTGCAGGTGCGCGGCTTGTTTACGAAACTCTTGTCAATAATGAGCCCGATCACCCGATGCGGCCTTTGGCAGAATTATCACGTGCGCAGTGTATGTTGGCATTGGCAAAAAAGAATACTGATAAACTGGCGGAGGCTGCCTTGGTGCTGGAACGTTTGGTGGATATGCCGGATCTGGATTTGAATTTCCGCGTAGAGTCCATGTTCAAGTGGTCCTTTGCCTTGGAGGGGCAGGGACTGGAGGATCAAGCGCGGGCCGTACTGGTGCAAAGCGTTGCCCGCAATTTACGGGATGTTAAGATTGCCTCGGCATTGGACGTCACCGGTCGTTATTGGGCTGCCCGAACGCTTTTGAAATTGGGTGAACGCTGGACTGCCCGCGGTGAATTTGAAGAGGCAAAAACAATCTACCGCAAATTGATCGCCTACAATTTACCGGGTCGTGGCCTCGCCCAAGCCCGCATCAATTCAATTCAAATCATCAATAATTAATTCCCCTGTAACGAAACTATGGATTTATTCGGCAATACCCTCATCCAACAAGGTGGCTACACCCTATACCCTTTGTTTGTCCTAAGTCTCATTGCAGTGCTTATTTTTACGGAACGTGCATTGTTTCTTCACAAGGGCCAGATCCATTCGCTGGATTTCCTAGCGGGTATAAAAAATCTCGTTAAAAAGAAACGCCTGGTTGAAGCACTTACTCTTTGCGAGGAAACTCCGGGGCCGCTTGCCCGGGTCGTTAAGTCCGCGCTCCTACAATACGGTGCAAGCGACGCAAGGATTCGCACGGCAATTGAATCGGCGGCGCTTATTGAAGTTCCCATACTTCAGCGCCGCATTGCCAGCCTATCGGCAATTGCACGCATCGCGCCGTTGATTGGTTTTATCGGCACGCTGATCGCTGCTTTTCAGGCCCTTGTAAGCCTGGAGGCTGCCAATGCTGACAGCGGGTATTTTATTGAAGCGCTTGCGCAAGCTATTATCAGTTCGGCAGTGGGTTTGGGTATCGCGGCACTGGCGGCGCTGGGTTACCATTTTCTCTATGGAAGGGTACGAGCCCTTATTTTTGAAATTGAGCGGGTAGGGCACGCCATCCATGAGTTCCTCACCAGCATGGAGCCCGTGCTTGAATCCGGAGAGGAGCAGGACGAATGAAGGCTCCGCACAAAATAACACCAACAGAACGTGGCGTTGGCTTTCGTTGGATTGATTTAAGCGCTCGCCTGAAGCCCCCGGTTTCTGGCTTGGATCCCTTGCCCTTGCTGGACCTGCTTGCGATTGCACTCCTTTTCAGCCTGCTTTTTTCGCGAATGGTTATGACGCCGGGCGTGCGTTTGGAATTACCTGAAACCGAGTTGCGGATGCCGCAGTCGTCTGCAACGGTGACGGTATTGACCGTGCAAAGCGAAGGGATGTTATTATTTGATGGAGGGGTTTACAAAGTGGATACCATTGAAGCGGCTTTCAAAGAGTGCGTTGCCCAAAATGAGGCGGAATCCATTGTGCTACTCTTGAAAGCGGGAGAGCGGCTCCCCATGGCTTCATTGCTCAGCATCAGCGCAAAAGCACAAGATGCCGGATTTTCACAAATTCATCTTGCCGCTAAAAGGCAGGAATCTGAAACCGAAGCCTTGCAAACGGTTCAACCCACCGCCTCGGGCGAATACAGTTTCCCGAATCAATGAAGCGCGCCCTGCAATTGGCTCAACTCTGGTTTACCCGCTGGCTGTCGTGGCCTTTGGCGCTACGTATTTGCTTCTTAGGCTTCATCCTCCTGCAAACTTTGCTTTTCTTCTTTGCCCGCTTACCTCAGCTTAAGGTCACGCAATCAGCTCAAAAACAGCCGTACCTGAAATTTGTCCCTTTGCAGGATGAGGATCAATACGATGCCACTACCGAGCAGGCGACCTTGTTTGACTCAGCCCCTATCTTTATCCCAACCCCCTGGAATGCAGCTCAACAGATGTCCTCAGAGACATTCATCGCGATACCTGTGGTATTCGAGGATTTTGAGCCAAGTATTGATCTCGTGGAAGCGATGTCTGCAGGCACAGCCCTGGAGGCGGACAAGGATTTGGTACAATCGCCCGCAGGCCTTCTTCGCCCCCAGTTCGAAAATGTCTTTAAACAGGTTTTGGAGATTCCTAGCGCGATGGAGGCTTATCCTGATGCCACTCCCACCGCCTACTATCGCGGGCTCAATGGCGATTGGAAACGCCTTTCCATATTACCTGAAATTGAGGCGGTCTCGATTCTAGCAAATCCCGTAACATTTTACGTCAATATTGCTGCCAGCCGTGAACTACCCGCGCCCCCCAGGCAGGCAAGTCAATCGGGCCTGGTAGATTTTGACCGTGCGGTTCGCGGATGGCTGAGTTCGCCGGAAGTGTTGGCGCAACTCCCGGTGGGATATTCCGAGGTTGTCGTTTACCCATAAGTCCGCAAAGTAGATGTTATGCTTGAAGACCTTGACGAAAAGAGCCCTAAAGCGGGCAAGGACGCGAATCTACTGGAGACCGTTGAGCAATTAACAGAATCATGGAATGAGCGGCCCAGTTGGGATGCCTATTTTATGGCAACAGCCATGCTGATGGCGTCACGCTCCAGTTGTGAGCGCTTGCACGTTGGGTGCGTTATCGTTTCCGCAGGCGCGCACAAAAACAGGATCATTGCGGCGGGCTATAATGGTTTTCTTCCCGGTGTGGAACACGTCTCGCATTTGCGTGATGGGCATGAACAGGCCACCGTTCATGCCGAGCAAAATGCCATAAGTGATGCCGCGCGGCGCGGGGTTTCCCTCGAGGGCTCAGTGGCCTACGTGACACATTATCCCTGCGTGAATTGTGCCAAAATTCTTGCGGCTGCGGGGGTTCGCACGGTTAAATACTACCGCGATTACCGTAACGACGAATTGGTTAAAGCCCTCCTCGATGAAGCGGCAGTTGAGGTCATCCAACTTTGAAACAATGCGATTGAATTCAAACTATAACAAAAGCACACAAGCGGATTGCATGGTGGGGTCACTTCTCTTGGCACATCCCAATTTGCAGGATCCCAATTTTGCGCGCTCCGTTATTCTCCTTACTGCGCATACCGCCAGTGACGGTGCCTTGGGGGTAGTGCTGAACCGTCCCCTCAGTCGCCAACTCGGCGACCTCAAGCCGGAATTGAAAGGTTCATCACTTGCGGGCATACCGCTTCATCGCGGTGGACCGGTTGCGTCGGATGAAGTGATTCTGGCCGCATGGAAATACGAAGCAGAGCAATCCGCCTTTAAACTATATTTTGGGATTGATGAGGCTAAGGCCGCTCAAATTCAAATTGAGGATCCCGCCTATGAATTTCGTGCTTTTATGGGATATTCCGGCTGGAGCGAAAACCAACTGGAAAACGAATTGAGCAGTGAATCATGGTTAATTAGCCAGATTCGGCCTGCCGTCGGTCAAAACACCGGCGACCCCCTGTGGCGTGAACTCCTGGTTGAGCTTCATCCAGAGATGGCCCTGTGGGCCGATGAACCCGAGGACCTTTCCAATAATTAAGCTCCCGGGGCATCAAAAAGACCTGATTTTCCATTGACAAGCGGAACGCGCCTGCGTTTGCTCTGCCGTTCTCTTAATTTAAAGAAGCCATGAAAGTTGTTTCATCACTCAAGTCTCTCAAAGACCGCCATCCCGACTGCCAAGTGGTGCGTCGCAAGGGCCGCGTCTATGTCATTTGCAAAACCAACCCGCGTTTCAAAGCTCGTCAGGGCTAAACTTCGCAATTGTCTTTATTTCCGTGAAAACTGATATCCATCCAAAATTGAATCCGGTTGCCTTCGTGGACGTTTCTTCCGGTACAAAATTCATCACACGTTCCACCATGCGTGGCAGCAAAACCGAAACGATTGACGGCGTTGAACATCAAGTCGTTATCTGTGATATCACCGCCGATTCGCACCCCGCCTTCACCGGTGAGAAGCGTTTCGTCGACACCGCTGGTCGCGTCGAGAAGTTCCAGTCCAAGTTCCGCCGCCGCCGTTAGGTTACACTTCAATTTATTAACCTGCCCGCAACGCTCTTGTTTGCCGGCGGGTTTTTTATGCCACCCAAAGACCTACCACCACCAATAGAATTAAGATTCCCGGGGCTAAGAGGAGTTGTCGAATCCCGATTCTTTGAGGCTTTTGATTGGCAACGATCAGCATGATAAAGTAAGCAATTAGAGTGGCATAACTGAGGGGTAGGGGGAAGTCGGTAGTTTCCAGAACCATTCCCGGCAAGGAAGCCACCCATCCGGATAGCAGATCCATCGCGCTTATCAACAACCAGGCGGCGTGGTTTATGAATCCAGCCAGCTCTATCGAGATTGAGAGTCCGCACACCAATGAAAGACAACCGGTGCAAATCACTAAGGCCGCCATATTGACCAAGACCATATTCAGGACGACCGCCGCTAAACTAAGGTAACCAAAATGCCCCAGGCTCAGCGGAATACTTCCTAGCCAAGCCGATAGACTGACCGCGAATAATAACAAGGTGCCGTCAATGCCCTTCTGTGAAATTCGTTGCGCAGGCGTCCAGTCATTTTCCGGCAACCAGCGAAAAGGTCGCGCCCAGCGCGTGAGCACCATTTGAAAGGGTAGCCCGAATAATAAAATACTACCAACCACGACATAGGATAGCTGGAAGCCGAGGCTCCATAATTGAAGCGGATTTATCAGGAGGACTGCGACCGCCGATGCCATCAGAGCGGCAAAGGGGTTTCGTTGGCGTTGTAGCGAGTAAGCCAACCAAAAAAAGAAGGTCATGACAAAAGCGCGCATCGCCGAGGGTGCTTCACCGGTAATTACGAAATAAAGGTAGAGCAGGGGGAGCCCCAGAAAAGGAGCGATTCGGTTGGGGATTCGCAATACCCGCAGGCTCAGCGCTAAGACGCTTGCGAGAACTCCAATATGCAAGCCGCTGATGGCAAATAAATGCATGGTACCGCTTACCTGATAGCGCCGCTTCTGTTCTTCGTTCAGGTTCGCGCGTTCCCCGAGCAACATCGCAACATAAACCCGTGCAGGGTCCCTTGCTCCGCTGGCATCGAATTGAAGGATTTCCAGAAATCGGGCATGCTGCACCGCACAAAAACGTCTGAAGGCGCTCGCCTCGCGGGTGATTGCCAGGGTTGCGTTTTGGCTGAAGCGGTAGTACACGCGATTGCTTCGCAAATATTCATAGAACCCTGAGGTGTCGGAATCACGAACCGGACGCAAGACCCCCGCGCTCACGAATTGAACGCCCTTAAGGAGGTGTTCATGAATTTCCGGGTTAGCATGGATGTTGAAATAAACCTGCGTGCCAGCTATCAGTGAGTCATGAGGCGAACCTTTGGGAATAAAGCCGATACCACAGATACGCTTACTGCTGGATGAGCCCTGGTTGAAAACCCGCCGTATTTCCAGATGAATCTCCTGTTCTCGCGGCGCGTTGCTTAGGCTAGCAACTTCGGGAACTGGAGGCAGGCGCAAGATCCCGTAGCTCCAAAAAACCGCACTTCTAGAAAGAAGGAACAGTGAGCCCCAAAGCCAAACCCCATTACCCTGTCTGCCCGCAAGCAAAAGTGTGCCACAAGCGCCCCCCAAACCAACAAACGCAATCCATAGGCCGATATTTGAATCGACCCGCGCAAGGGATAAACCTGCGACAAGGCTCACCAGTAAATAAGCCAGTGGAGCACGGTTGGGCATCATGAAACCATTTTGCATCCCTACAGGTAAGTCTCTTAAAAATGCTTCCGTCTTGCAAGTTCCGGCTTGGCGGGTGATTTTCATGAAATGCTGGATGATTCCCAACAAACAGGCCTGCCCGCCGGACAAGTAGGGCTTTTCAAGGCAGATTCCCCAACGGAATCACCTGTATCCGCCCATCGACCGCTTGCGGTTCGCATGCGACCCCGCACTCTTGGCGAGGTGCTTGGCCAAGAGCACCTCCTTGCCGCGGATTGTCTCCTCCCGCGTTTGGTCAAGGCCGATCACTTCGGGAGCTTGATTTTTTATGGCCCGCCCGGTTGTGGAAAGACCTCCCTTGCCGAGGTCATTGCCGCCGAAACCCAAAGCCATTTCGTACGTCTGAATGCCGTCCTTTCCAACGTGGCGGAGTTACGGGAATTATTGCGCCTCGCTCGCTATTCACCCGAGCGACGTACCATCCTTTTTATTGATGAAATTCACCGTTTCAATAAATCACAGCAGGACCTGCTGCTTCCCGATGTCGAGGCGGGCAATATTCGCCTCATTGGAGCCACGACCCACAACCCCGGCTTTTACGTCAATCCGCCCCTGCTGAGCCGCAGTCATCTCTTTCGCCTTGAACCGGTCAACCCCGACGCCGTTGCGACAGTGCTGCAAAAAGCGATGGGAGATGCTGAACGCGGACTGGGTGCGCATAATTGCGAGGCTGCTCCGGAGGTTTTCACTGCCCTTGCGGAATTTGCCAGCGGGGATCTGCGCCGCGCCTTGAACGCCCTGGAAACGCTGGTGCTCAGTCAACCCAATGGATCCAGTATCGGGCTTGATGCCGTTGCCGCCTTTGCCAAGGAACGCCGCATCCGCTACGACCGTGACGAGGACGAACATTACGATCATGCATCCGCGATGATTAAAAGCATTCGCGGTTCCGATCCCGACGCGGCCCTTTATTGGACCTTCAAAATGCTTGAGGGTGGGGAGGATCCCCGTTTCCTCGCGCGCCGCCTTGTCATTCTTGCCTCCGAGGATATCGGGCTAGCCAATTCCCATGCGCTCACCCTGGCAGTCGCCGCCTTCGAAGCCTGCGAAAAAGTAGGCCTTCCGGAATGCGAATACAACCTCGCCCACGCCGTCCTTTATCTAGCGACCTCGCCCAAGAGTAATTCCACCACCCGCGCCATGGCAGCAGTCAAGCAGGCCCTCCGCAAAGAACCCATACAAGCGGTTCCCCCTTGGCTTCGCGACGCCCACAATAAAACCAGCCGTGATCTGGGTAACGGCGAGGGGTATCAATACAGTCACGATTTCCCCGAGGGCATCTCCGGGCAGGAATACATGTTGAACCCCTTTGAATTCTACCAACCCGGCGAGGCGGGCGCGGAGGCTGCCACCGCAAAACGACTGGAACATTTGCGTACGCTCAAAGCCCGCATTCAATCCCAACATAAATCACGCTCAAACGATTCCTAATCATGCAATACCGGGCATTTATTCAAAGCTGGCTCCTCACTGCCCTTGGCATCCTCCTGGCATCCTTCATTTTTCCTGGGATTGCCTACCGAGACAGCTCCGCGCTTCTCTTTGCGGTGCTTCTCCTGAGCCTCTGCAGCACCTTCGTTAAGCCCCTCCTGATGCTCGTTGCCATGCCCCTGATTGTCTTGAGCTTAGGTTTCGGTATTTGGTTCATCAACGCCTTTCTCTTCCTCGGCGTCGCCGAATTGGTCGATGGATTCTATGTACAGGGATTCGGCAATGCCCTCGCGGGCTCCTTTGTCATTAGTATGACCGGATTGCTCGCAAAGCTCTGGCTCGGCACCTCCGGTATCAATGTGCGTGTTCAGTCCCCGCAAAAGCCCTCGCAAAACCGCCGCCCACCCGCCTCAAGGGATCTGGACGACGATGATGTCATTGATGTCTGAAGCGCATATGTGATTGACTCATGCGGTGTTCCGTAAAACTTAAAGGTCTACTATTATGTCCAATCAAACCCAGTATGATCTCGTTGTAATCGGTGGTGGTCCCGCCGGTTATGCTGCTGCTATCCGCGCCGGCCAACTCGGCAAAAAAGTCGCCTGTGTCGAACAGGAACGCCCGGGCGGCACCTGCCTGAATTGGGGATGTATCCCCTCCAAGGCACTCCTCAAGAGCGCCGAGCTCTTTAACAAGATTCAACACTGCGACGACTTCGGTATCAGCGTCAGCGCCGCAAAATACGATTTTGGGAAAATCATCCAGCGTTCGCGCGGAGTTTCTGATGCCATGGCAAAGGGCATCGAATTCCTTTTTAAGAAAAATAAGGTCGATTACATCAAAGGCGTGGGTCAAATAAGCGTACCGGGCATGGTCGAGGTCGTCGACGGCCCCGATAAGGGCAAGATTCTCTCCGCTGAGAAAATCCTCGTTACCACCGGGTGCAAGCCCCGCCAGTTGCCCGACCTCGATGTGGACGGTGAGCGCGTCATGACTTCCCGTCAGGCGCTCGAAATGAAATCGCAGCCCAAGTCTATCGTCATTGTGGGTGCCGGAGCTATCGGGGCAGAATTTGCCTATTTCCTCAATGCCTTTGGAACTAAGGTTACGCTCGTTGAAATGCAGGATCAGCTCCTCCCCGTGGAGGACAAAGACATCGCCGCACTCGTCGGTAAGGAATTCAAAAAACAGGGCATTGATTGCCGCATTTCCACTGCCGTCGAAAATATCAAGGTCAGCGGCAAATCCGTTAAAATGGAACTCGTCAAGGGTGAGGCTCGCGATGCGGTTACCGCCGATGCCGTCCTCGTAGCCATTGGCGTGGTTGCCAACACCGAGCAGCTCCTTTCCTCAAAGGTCAATCTCGCCACCGACCGTGGCTACATCAAAGTCGACGATAACTACGAATCTTCCATTCCCGGGATTTACGCCGCGGGTGATATCATCGGACCACCCTGGCTTGCGCACGTTGCCACTTACGAAGCCATACAAGCGGTACAGGGCATGTTCGGGCACGGCACCCCGCAGCGCGTTACCCACTTCCCCGGTTGTACCTATTGCGTGCCTCAGGTCGCCAGCATCGGAAAAACCGAAAAAGCACTTAAGGATGAGGGCATCGACTATAAAGTTGGTAAATTCCCCTTCATGGCATCTGGTAAAGCGGTCGCCTCTGGAACCTCCGAGGGATTCGTCAAGATGCTCGTTGATCCGGAACACGGTGAAATCCTCGGCGCCCATATCGTCGGCGGCGAAGCTACTGAAATGATCGCGGAATACGGACTCGGCATGAAACTCGAAGCCACTGCTGAGGAAATCCACAACACCATCCACGCACACCCCACCATGAGTGAAGCGATGATGGAAGCAGCGGCCTCCGTCTTCGGCGAAGCCATCCATATTTAATACCGCTTAAAAACGCCGCTGACGCTCGCAGTTTTCCCAAATTGCGACACCTTAGAGGGTATGTTGAAACCGGTAGAGCGTGGCGGGCTTCATTTGCCCGAGTGTGGGCTTTGGATGGACGCGCGACGCCCCAAGCCTTTTGCGGTGGTCTCACATGCCCACAGCGACCACACCGCCCGCCACGAGTCCTTTCTTGCAACCCCGCCCACCATCGACTTCATGCGCATCCGTCTAGGTGACGCGGTGGCGCAGCGCGGCATACCACTCGCTTACGGCGAAGCCTACCAACACGGTCCACTTAAAATTCAACTCTTTCCCGCCGGGCACGTCCTCGGTTCCGCGATGGTGCGTGTCGAGACCGAGTCCGGCCAATCCCTCCTTTACACCGGTGATTTCAAGACCCGTACCGGTCGCGCTGCCGAGGCCATTGAAATTCCGCAGGCCGATACCCTTGTCATGGAATCCACTTTTGGGCGCCCCGAATTTGTCTTCCCCTCAAGCGAAACTGTACAGGAGGGCATCGTCAACTTCTGCCGCGAATGCTTCGCGGCAGATCAAATCCCCATCCTCCTCGCCTACTCCCTCGGCAAAGCACAGGAAGTGCTCAAAATCCTCGAAGCCGCTGAATTACCCATCATGGCGCACCGCACCATCCGTGCCCTCAATCCCATCTATCAACAACACGGCATACCCATGCCAGAAACCCGCCCCCTCGATTTTGATAATATGGAAGGACAGGTCGTCCTTATGCCTCCCACCATCCGCAAACAAATCCCCGCCGAAATTCCCCCGCATCAAATCGCCATGGTCAGCGGTTGGGCCTTGCAGGAATCCGCCCGCTACCGTTACCGCACCGATGCCGTCCTTCCGCTCTCCGACCACGCCGATTACCCCGACCTCCTCAAATTTGTAGAACAGGTCAATCCCCGCACGACCTACCTTATGCACGGTTCCACCACCGCCCTTGCCGCCGACCTCCGCCGCCGGGGCCGTGAAGCCTGGTCCCTTAGCCGCGACGACCAATTGGAACTCCTATAGCGTCTCTGCTTTTGCGTTGACCCAAAAGGTCACCTGCGGAACAGTTCAGACTTTAAACGCTCCCGTAGTTCAATGGATAGAGCAGCGGTCTCCGAAGCCGCAAATCCCAGTTCGAATCTGGGCGGGAGCACCACTTTTAAGGCTTACGGCTTATTGTAGCGGCGAACTTCAGGGATGCCGTGAATGAGTGGGCAGATGGGTTCGGATCCGGAGCAGGGGCTGAAGCGTTCGGCGTGCTCAAATTCCTGTAGGAGGCGTTGGGCGTCGTGGGCGTGGGTGGTCTTTACGGGTTTGTAACTGAGGAAGCCTTCAACGAG
>CBFHXZ010000025.1:1915-19292 GCA_965659965.1 Coraliomargaritaceae bacterium | reverse complement strand
CTGGTCATGAAATTCCTGCAAGCGCGCCATTACTTTGGCGGGATCCTCGATTTTCATAATCTCTTCAACCAAATCCTGCGCCCGCTCTAGGTGTAGTTTGCGCAGGTAGTATTTCAATTCCGGAAGCAAGCCGGAAGCCATGCTGAGAGAATCAGCACCCATTCCCAACAGAAGGCTGGCAAAGAGCGGATCACCGGCAATTTCACCACAGACGCTTACGGGTACCTCCGCCGCACGGGCGCTGTCAAATATCTGCTTAAGGGTGCGCAGTACCGCCGGGTGCGCAGGTTCATAGAGGTGGGCAACTCGGTCATTCAGGCGATCGACCGCCATGAGATATTGAATTAAATCGTTTGTACCGAGGCTGAAGAAATCCACTTCTTTGGCGAGCAGGTCAATCGTCAGGGCAGCACTGGGAATTTCAATCATCGCACCCACAGGAAGATTTTCATCAAAGGCCACCCCTTCGTTTCGCAAATCAGTTTTTGCCTGTTCCAGCATGGCTTTGGCGCGCCGCAACTCCTCCACCCCGCTTATCATTGGGAACATGATTTTCACATTGCCGTGCGAACTGGCGCGCAGGATGGCACGTAATTGCACCATGAAAATCTCCGGCGTTTCCAAGCAGAAACGAATGGCACGGAAACCCATAAAGGAGCTGTCCACTACTCGATCCGAACCATCAATGGTTTTGTCCCCACCTATATCAAGGGTGCGGAAAATCACAGGGCGCCCCATCGCCGAAGATGCCACCGCATCATATTCCTCATATTGTTGTTCCTCGGATGGGTAACCATGATGTCGCAGGAATATACCCTCTGTTCGGAATAGCCCAACCCCGTCAGCGTGCACCTCATCCACTTGCACAAATTCCTCGAGGCTTTCGATATTTGCCATCAAGGGCAAATCCGTGCCGTCCAAGGATTCACTCGGCAGGTTCAATGCCGTGCGGTAGAGGGCATCCATCTTTTGGCGCTCGGAGGCGAGCTTGCCAAATTGTAGGAGGCGTTCCTCGGTCGGGTGAATCACCACCAAGCCGTCGTAACCGTCCACCAAAACCATATCCCCGCTGCGGATTTTATGCGTGGCATCGTGGAGACCTACCACCGCCGGAATTTGCAGCGAGCGCGCCATGATTACAGAGTGACTGGTCTTGCCGCCAGCATCGGTGATGAAAGCGAGGAGCTTATCCCGCTCAAGATTAGCGGTATCGGAAGGGGTCAAATCCGTGGAAACAACAACACTCGCCTGACCGACATTCCCAAGGTCGGTGTTTTGTAACCCAATAAGGTTGTGCAGTAAACGCCTTGAGACGTCCTGTATATCGGTAACGCGCTCCTTGAGGTATTCGTCCTCCATGGAACTGAAGAAAGCCATGTAGCGTTGCGCAACCTCATTGTAGCAATGCTCGATATTCTGACGCGATTCCCGGACCTCCGTGGTTACCTCGTCAATAAGAGCGGTGTCTTCCAGGACCATCAAGTGCGCGTCAAAGATGCGTGCTTCTCCCTCGCCCAAATTAAAAGCAACCTTGTTTCGCACCGCCGTTATCTCGGCACGCGTTTCAAGCATGGCCTGCTCGAAGCGCGCAAACTCGGCATCCAATTCGGATTCCTCCAATTGATAATGCGGAATATCCAGCTCGTTGCGTTGATAGACAAAAGCGGGGCCATGCACTACGCCAGGAGAGGCAGCAATGCCTTTGATGACGATTTCGGCATGACGTTCGGACTGCATCAGAGGATAAGGCTAAAGGCTACATCATAGGTATTGAGTAGTAGCGATGTAAGCTTTTATTAATTAATATAGGGCAGTTTCAATAAAAAAGACAGAATCGCCCCATGC
This sequence comes from Coraliomargaritaceae bacterium, assembly GCA_965659965.1. Lineage (GTDB taxonomy): Bacteria > Verrucomicrobiota > Verrucomicrobiia > Opitutales > Coraliomargaritaceae > UBA7445. Next base: position 17,447 of record CBFHXZ010000025.1, on the reverse strand, counting down.
CGACTCTATGATGCGCTTCAAATCCTTTTCTTTAAGCGCACTCATTGCCGGAAGTGCAAAACAACAACTCCCGCTGCCGCTCATCCCACAAACCACCCCGCGCGCACGCAAATCAGCCAGTAAAGCCTTAATCGCTCGATACTTTTGACCCACAACACCTTCAAAAGTATTCATACCCAGCCCCGAAATGTCTCCCTCGAGGCAAGACTCGGCCTGTGATATTGGGGTGTAGGCGTTCGGCGCCACCGCCTTCAATGCTCCGTAAGCCCAAACAGTGCTTATTCCAAAGTTGGGTTTAAATAAAACAAGCGCTTGTCCCTTTAAAGATTTTGCCAGATCTTCCAGCGCCGCCTCCACCTGATCCCCGCGTCCGCGCATGAGACAAATCGCGGGCTCAATAAAAAGAGGACAATCCGAACCCAAGCCCGCCGCTATCCCTCGAAGCGACTCCCGATCAAGCGGGTCGTCCTCCAGTTCATTCATCGCCACCAATGCTCCGGCTGCGTTGCTGCTGCCTCCGCCGAGCCCCGCACCCGTAGGGATGACCTTTTCCAATTCAAATCGATAATGCCGATGCCCTCGGATTGCATCGCGAAAAGCCGCTGCAGCGCGCAACACGAGGTTACTGCCGTCTAAAGGAATCCCCGGCATGGAACACGTCAACTGATCCGGCCCCGATTCCACGGCCTGAACCCTCAGTTCATCCGCAAACTCGAGCGGAGCCACCAGAGACGTCAGTTCATGAAAGCAGTCATCGCGCAGACCGTGCACCGCCAGCATAAGGTTCACCTTCGCAGGTGTCTTTACCGAGACGATTCCATTCGCGCTATCTAAGTCCTTCATCGTCTATTAGAACTGAAGCCCGCAGACGAAACTGCCAATAAAATTAAATTCCGGCATTTCGGTTTTGCTTTCTCTAGCCGATTTTCAAAAGTATTCATCCATGACACAAGCGAATGGCTGCCAACTTATTCTCGCACTCGACGTTGAAACACGCGAAGAGGCGCTCGCCACCCTTAAAACCCTTGGCGATTCCCTCCAGTGGGTCAAAATCGGTCTTCAGCTCTTCACCGCCTGTGGCCCCGATATCGTCCGCGAGGTACACGAACTCGGCTACCGCGTCTTCCTCGACCTAAAACTGCACGATATCCCCAACACCGTCGCCAAAGCGGTTCAAAGCATTGCAACCCTTCCCGTCGAGCTCCTCACCCTGCACGCCATTGGTGGTGCTGAGATGATCCAATGGGCCAATAAAGCACGTGAGGACCATGCGCCCGATCTCAATCTGCTCGCCGTGACCGTGCTCACCTCCATGAGCGACGCGCAATTGAAAACCCTCAATATTCCCGCCTCAACTGAGTCTCAGGTGCGCCACCTCGCCGAACTCAGCCTGGAAGCCGGCGCACAGGGCCTGGTCTGCTCCTCCCTCGAACTCGCACCCCTCCGCACCCGCTTTGGCGCCGATCCGCTCCTCGTCACCCCGGGCATCCGCCCCAAGGGTAGCGACAGTGATGAGCAAAAACGCATCATGACCCCTGCACTCGCCGCGATTGCCGGTTCCAGTTTCATCGTCGTCGGGCGCCCCATCCTGAGAGCCGACGACCCCGCCGCCGCCGCGCGCGCCATTCGCGCTGAACTCGCCTGAGGAGCCAACATGAATACCCTTGTCCTACTTGCTGGTGGCAGCAGTGCCCGCATGGGCGAAGCAGTGCCGGACAAAACCCTTGCCCCGCTAGCAGGCCAACCCGTCATCACCCATTCCGCGCGCGCCTTTCAGGAAAGCGGCCGCTTCGAGGATTGCATCGTGGTTTATCGGGACGCCAAACAACGGGTCGCTATTGAGACCGCTTTGGAACCCTTAAATTTTAATTATCAATATGTGCAGGGTGGCGCCACCCGACAGGAGTCGGTCTATAACGCCCTTCAAGCGGCAAAAAATACCACCACTCATGTTTTCATACACGATGCCGCCCGCCCGCTTGTACGTCCTGAAGCGATTTGTTTATTGGACGAGGCTCTGAAAAAAAGCTCGGCCGCCGTATTGGCACAACCCGCCACCGATACCATCAAGCGCGTGCCGGCCTCAGGTGAGGTTGAGAATATTGTCCTTGAGGATTTGGACCGAACCCGTCTTTGGGCAATGGAAACGCCGCAAGCCTTTGAGTTGCCGAGCATCAAGCAGGCACACGAAAAAGCATACAAAGAAGGCCTTAATCTTACCGATGATGCCGCTGTTGCCAGCAATTACGGCACAAAAATCACCTTGGTCAGGAATCCTTTCCCAAACCCGAAGCTTACTGAAACGATTGATTTCGAACGGTTTGAAGCAATTATCCTAAAAGGGTAAGCGCTCCATAGTATGCGATTATTGAGACTAACGCGCTTCTTATTGAGACTGAGATTTGTTCTCATAAAGTATTTGACAGAATCCTTTAATGCGATTCTGTCTCATTTCCGATCCATTTTGTAACTATACTTTAAATATTCAAATTGTAATGAAAATCCACCACTCAAAATGGCTTTTAGTTTTGCTCTGCACTTGCATGAGCTTCGCTAGCGCCCAAACCAAGCAGCCCAGCACAGCCGAGTTGCTGGCTATGATTGAAGCCCAACAAAAACAAATCGATGCCCTCAAGGCAATGGTGGCCCAAAATCAGAGTGAGGTCAGCGAAGCAAAGGTTCAAGTAGAGGCCACTGCCCTCGCGGTCGAAGGTATGGATGCCGGGGCAGGAGCCACTCGTGGTTGGTGGGAAAAAACCTCCATTGGCGGTTATGGCGAATTACACGCCAACTTTCGCGCTGATGCGGATAACGAAATCGATTTTCACCGTTTCGTACTCTTCCTGAACCACGACTACAACGACTGGATTTCGCTCTATTCCGAACTGGAACTCGAGCATTCCATCGCCGGTGAGGAGCAGCCGGGTGAAATTGAGTTGGAACAAGCCTTTGTGCGCCTCGATTGGACGGAGCAATTCAGCACAGATGTAGGCCTGTTTCTCATGCCCGTGGGAATTCTAAACGAAACCCACGAGCCCGACACTTTTTATGGAGTGGAACGCAACACCCTCGAAAAATACATCATTCCAACCACTTGGTGGCAGGCGGGTCTGCGCGGACACTACCGTTTTGAGAATGGTGTTAGCATCGAAGCTGCCATCACCGACGGCTTGAACACTGACAATGGTTACATTCGCGGCGCGCGCCAAAAAGTAGCGAAGGCCACACTTAACGAAGCCGCCGTTTCCGGACGGATTCGCTACACAGGAATTCCCGGCCTCGATCTGGGTTGCGCCTTCTTCTACCAAAATGATTTGGATCAAGAAGCGGGTGACATCTCCGGCTTGCTCACAAGTTTCCATGCCATTTATCGCAAGGGTGGTTTTGGGCTACGCGCACTCTATGCCGACTGGAATTTAAGCGGCACAGTTGCCGCGGACGCCGAGAGTCAGGGCGGTTACTACATGGAAGCCTCCTATCGCTGGAACGCCTTCGGAAAATACGGTGATCTGGGAGCCTTTGCCCGCTACAGCGATTACAAATATTATAACGCGAGCCAACTGGAAAGAGCATACACCACCTTCGGGCTCAATTATTGGCCTGCCGCCGGAGTGGTGCTCAAAGCGGACATTCAAAAAGAAGCTGCCGCTGATGATTACGACCTGAACCTTGGTTTCGGTTATCAATTCTAGGAATTGGATGCCTCACTGCTCAACCGCCAGATTCCTAATCGGAGCGCTCATCTTTATAAGTGCCCTTGGTTTTAGCTACACCCATGCGGAAGAAGTCTATCTTGCGCCTGCGGACTTCATTACGCAGAGTTTTGAAAACACTCCCGAACAAAAGGTTCTCTGGTTCACCGCAGAAACCAAGGCAGGAATCCGTAAAGTTTTTGGCGAGGATTACCCCGGGTTACGCATACGTTATTGGCGTGACGGCAACCGCACCGCATGGATCCTCGAAGCCATTGGCAAAGTTAAACCCATCACGACCGGTTTCCTAATCGAGGACGACTATATGCTTCAAATGCGGGTGCTCATCTACCGCGAATCCCACGGGTGGGAGGTTCGTTATCCCTTTTTCACCAATCAATTCAAGGGCCTTGAACTCCATACCGATTCGAAACTATCGCAAAATGTGGACGGTATCAGCGGTGCAACCCTATCGGTCAATGCCTTGACCCGCTTAGCACAACTGGCACTCTACCTCCACGGGCAAGTCATTTCACAATAATCATCATGCCAATACGCAGAAAAAAGATACTCGCCTTGCACCGTTGGCTTGGACTCCTCTCAGCCCTATTTCTCATCGTTCTTTCCATTACAGGATTGGCGCTCAACCATACCGAACGCCTGGGCCTCGACAACATACGAGTGAAAAACGACCTCCTCCTCAAATGTTATGGCATGCAAGGCCGCGAAGACCTAAAGACCTTCAGCATCCATGGGAATGATACCCTCACCCACCTCGGCGACCAACTTTACTACAATAAAACCCTTCTAGCTAGCGCAGGCACTCCCCTTGCCTTTTACGGAAGCGATCGCTTTGCCGTCGTCGCTTGCCCGGAAGCTTTCGTCCTGCTCGACGCCTCGGGTCAATTAATTGAGGTCATTGAAACCAACGGACTACCTTTTGAGCAACTCAGCGCCGCCGGACGCGATGCCGAAGGTGCCGCCATTCTTGTTGCCGAAAACGGCCTATGGAAACCCGACAGCGAATGGCTGCAATTCCACCCCTATACCGGTTCCTATACCGTCGAAGCCCTCCCCCTCACAACTCTAACGCAAAACACCGCCAGCGCCATCCTCGCGCACCATCAGGGGCAGGGCCTTTCCCTCTACCGCGTCCTCCTCGATCTTCATGCAGGGCGTCTCTTCGGCTGGGGTGGTCGTACACTTATGGACCTCACCGCAGTTGCAGTGTTGCTACTCATAAGCTCCGGCCTCACTAGCTGGTTCAAGAAATCCCGCCGCGCCTAAAGGATTCATAATGCAACGCCGTCGTTTTCTAAAAATCTTAGCCACAGGTTCCAGCAGTCTCAGCTTGTCAAAACTCCAGGCCGCCGGCCTGCAAGCCGTGCATTGGCAGGGCTATGCCTTCGGCGCGGTCGGTCGTTTCACGCTTTACACCGATAAACCCGATTCCGCCAAAAAGTTACTCGAAACCTGTTTCAAGGAAATTCAAAGGCTCGAAAGTGTCTTCAGTTTATACGACCACCGCTCGGAGATCTGCCAACTCAATCGACTCGGTCGACTGGAAGATCCCGACCCCGCATGGTTCCCTTTATTGGATGCCATCGACCGCGCCCATCAACTCACCAAGGGCGCATTCGACCCCACCATCCAAACGCTTTGGCAGTGCTATTCCCGCCATTACGACCAAACTCCCAAACCTGGAAATGACCCCGACCCCGCCGCCTTGAAATCCGCACTGGATACCTGCGGTTGGGAGCACCTCTGTTACGACCAGCGTTTGATCCAACTGAAGCGACCAAAAGCTCAAATCTCACTCAACGGTATCGCCCAAGGTTACATCACCGACAGGGTCAGCCACATCCTCAAATCCGAAGGCTACGAGCACGTCCTTGTCGAACTCGGCGAAACCCGTGCCCTCGGCCCCCACCCCCAACAACGCCCCTGGCGCATTGCAATTCCAAAGCCCAATCAGGCGGACTCAATCCATACGGTAGCTGAATTGGACCAACGCGCCCTCGCAACCAGCGCCGCTAACGGAAGCAGCCTTTCCAATAACCGTGCGGTCTCTCATCTTATTGATCCGCGTAACGGAATCCCCGCTACTCAATGGAAAAGCGTCAGCGTTCTCGCCGAAACCGCCACTGAAGCCGACGCCCTCAGCACCGGGCTTTCCTTCGCCACCCACGCCGAGCTCAATACCATCCGCGTCCAACGCCCGGATCTTGAAATCATTACCCAAGCTTAGGTAAAATCGGCCACCATACCAAAAAGAGCTGCCAGTTTTGCCGCATCCTTTATTCCAGGCGCTGACTCTACTCCGCTATTCACATCTACGAAACTCGCTCCGCTCTCTGTCAACGCCTGCACGATATTATCCGGCGAGAGTCCGCCCGCCAAAATGAAACGCAGTTCGGGGTGTGCGGCTTGCAGTTCCCGGAAACCCTTCCAGTCGCCAACCTGACCCGTGCCCCCCGCCCTATCAACCGAATAGGTATCCAACACGACCGTCGCCGCAAATTCGATTACCGTTTCTGGAAGCGGCATCCCCGCGGGAAGCCTGGGCGCGATCCATAAATTTTCACGACCTACGCAGTCCGACCATTCCGACAAACGCGTTTCGAAGGCCTCAAGGCTGGCATGGATTTGAAAACGCTGAAAGCCCGCTGATTGAAAAGCACGAATCGTTTCCAGGGTCGGTTCCACATCGACAACTATTCGTTGCTCAACGGCAACCGGAGCAGCCAGGGCAAGGGCGCGTTCAAGGCTCACCGCCCGAGGGGAACCCGGGTACGCAATAAACCCAAAGGCATCCGCGCCTAAGTCCAGCGCAGTGGCGACATCGCTTTTACGAGTAAGACCGCACACTTTTATTTGAATACCATTTTGCATATTCGTTGCATTAAAACCCTGACGCCGCTGCAAGCAAATGTATATCGACAGGATTCAAAAGGATACACAGGCTTTCTGAGTCCATGATCCCAAAGCAATACCGAGCCTGCCTAATCCCTGCCCTCGCCCTGGCCGCGCTGGTCTGCGGTTTCCTAGCTCTGAGCATTGGCAGTATCGCTATCACTCCAAACGAGTTGCTCTCCATTTGCCTCGGCCCCCTCGCTACATTTTTTGGTTTGGCCGAGCCTGACCCCGCACACAGCTCGATCATCCTACACCTGCGTTTGCCGCGTATTTTGCTCGCCATCCTTGCTGGTGGGGGACTCGCCCTTGCAGGTGCCACCCTGCAGGGACTCTTTCGCAATCCCCTTGCCGACCCCGCTCTTATCGGTGTTAGTTCCGGCGGCGCCGTTGGTGCAGGTCTGGTGCTCCTGCTGGGCTCAAGCTTCTCGGACACACCAGCTTTTTGGAGCAGTCCTTACAGCCTCATGCTCATGGCAATGCTGGGCAGTGTCGCCAGTACTTACCTCGTCTATCGACTTTCCAAAACCGGTGGCCGGATTCACGTTCCCACGATGTTGCTTTGCGGGATTGCAGTGAATGCCTTTGGGGGTGCTCTGGTGGGTGTGATGCTTTTCTGCGCCGACCTCGACACCCTGCGCGAAATCACCTTCTGGAGCATGGGGAGTTTTTCCCGTGCGCCCCACACTGCCGTCTTTGCCGCCACCCCTGTATTCCTCCTGCTCCTCTTCCTCTTGCTTCGGCAAAGCAAGCCGCTCAACGTGCTACTCCTCGGCAATGCCGAGGCCCTTCACCTTGGATTCGACCCCCATCCGTTCCAACGCCGCCTTATTCTGCTGAGCGGCGCGCTGGTCGGACTGTTGGTGGCGCTCTGCGGATCCATTGCCTTTGTAGGTCTGGTAACGCCACACCTCGTTCGTCTCTTGGTTGGACCTAACCACCGCTACCTCTTACCCGGTTCCGCGCTCACGGGTGCCGTGCTTATGATCCTCGTTGACCTCCTCGCAAACAACCTCCTCGCCGAAGCCAATATCCCCATCGGAATATTAACGGCCTTCATCGGCGCACCTTTTTTCCTCTACCTCCTTTTCAGTGCACGCAGAAAGGAACTCGTATGATTGAAGCGTGCGAGATAAGTTTTTCAGCAGGAACGCGGACTTTACTGGATGGAGTCAACTTCCGACTCGAACCCGGTCGTTTTTATGGACTCCTCGGCCCCAACGGAGCGGGCAAGAGCACCCTCCTGCGACTCCTCAGTGGCGAACTCAAACCGCGCACTGGCACTTTATCCTTTAACGAGCGTGAACTTCCAGAATGGTCGCTCCGTGATCTCGCCCGCATTCGCGGGGCTTTGCCACAACGCGCCGACCTTTCCTTCGAATACACCGTCGAGGAAGTCGTCTCACTGGGGCGTAGTCCCTTCGGTGAGGCAGAAAATGAAACCGTGAACGGTCCCTTGGCGATTGAAAGTGCATTGCAGTCTTTCGAATTGGAATCACTGCGTTCCCGTTCCTACCTCAAGCTCTCCGGCGGAGAACAACAGCGCGTACAACTCGCGCGTGTCTTTGCCCAAGTTTGGCGCGCGCCAGGTGCCACTTCCACCCGTTTCCTTCTGCTGGACGAACCGACTGCGGGACTCGACCTTTCCCACCAACAGAGCCTCCTCCGCCTCTTGCGCGAAACCGCCCGCCAAAACACCCTCGTGCTCGCGGCACTGCACGATCCTAATCAAGTAGCCGCGCATGCCGACGCACTACTGGTGCTCTCTGGGGGCAAACTTGTGGCGCAAGGTTCCGTTGAATCAGTGCTTGATTCCACCCTTCTGGAAAAATATTTTCGCGTGAAAGCAGAAACCCTACGCGATGCCAAAAACGGGAAATCCTTTAGCTTTCATACCCGCCCGGACCCCGAACCCAAAACAGACTAAAGCATGCGCGGGCGCCGTGTAGTCGGTTTAACCTCGGGCTGGAAGGGTAAATCAAAAGCCGCCTCAAAGTCGTAGCCGTCATTAAAGTCCTCGGGGCTATCGCTATCGGTCTTTCCCAGGACCCGACAAGCAACCAGATTAAAGACAATGTTCCCAAAATCACTACAGGCTTTTACACCCCAACTTTCCAAAACCGCACGCGCCATCGGTCCATACTGTTCAATCGCATATATGCGAATGCCCTCCAAAAGTTGTTGCCCGCTGAGATGGTGCCCCTGCTTGAGTTGTCCTTCCTCATGCAAACTCTTGATGCTGAAATCCAAAGCCTGACGCAAAAAATAATAAGCGCCACGTGCGTAACGGGGATCGTCCTTTCGAATCGCCCACACCACTTCGTTGAAATCTCGGTTTGTTTCAGCCACGTTTTTATTAAAACTGATTTATGCCGTGTCGTCAACTGCCCCACCCGCAGATTCTTCCTGCTTGGATCCGGCAAAAGCTGCTTCGCGTGCCTCTATCGCCCAAGTATAAACCGACTCATAGGTATTGGCTGATTGATCCCAGGTGAAATCCGCAGCCATTCCTTTGGCCTGCATTTGAGCATATTCCTTTGGGCGGTCATAGTAGGTAGCGCAGGCCCAGCCGATGGTGTCGTAAAATGCCTGCGGAGTAGGCGCATCAAAACGAAATCCCGTTCCCATTCCGGTTCCCTCCGCATATTGTTCCACTGAATCAACCAGACCTCCGGTCGCGCGCACAATCGGCGGGCTTCCGTATTTCATGGCATACATTTGACTCAAGCCGCAGGGCTCAAAACGACTCGGCATGAGCAGGAAATCGGCTCCTGCAGCCGAGAGGTGCGCCAGTTGATTATCAAATCCAATAAAGGCCGCAAATCGACCGGGGTAGCGATCCGCCAGAGCTTTAAAGGCGTTTTCAAGTGCAGGATCACCCGTTCCCAAAACCGCTACTTGCACCTCCATCGTTTCCATCAACCGATCTCCTACATGCACCAATAAATCCAAACCCTTTTGATCCACCAGTCGTGAAACGACCGTAAACAAAGGCTTGGAAGCATCGCATTCCAGGCCAAAGGCTTTCTGGAGCGCAGCTTTACAGGCTGCCTTTCCTGACAAGTCATTCGCAGTGTAGTTTTCTGGTAAATGCACGTCGTGTGCAGGATCCCATTCGCTCTCGTCGATTCCATTAATCACCCCGATCAAATCCGCTGCGCGAAATTGCAAAAGATGCTGCAATCCACATCCACCCTCTGGTTCCTGAATTTCTTGGGCATAGGTCGGACTCACCGTCGTGATCTTGCTGGAATGGTAAATCCCGCCCTTCAACATATTCATCTGTCCGAATGCCTCAATGCTATCACTCCGGAAAGTCGATTCCGGTAGACCAGCGAAATGGACCGTTTCCCGCGGAAAATATCCCTGGTGTTGCATATTGTGCAAGGTCATGATCGTTGCCGCTCGGCCCATCGGCCGATCAATTTCAGTCGTATTCAGATAAACCGGCAAAAGCCCGGTAGGCCAATCATGGCAATGCACCACCTCGGGCATCCAACTCAAATAATAACACAAATCAATAGCCGCACGGCAAAGAAAAGAAAAGCGTTGCCCGTTGTCGGCCTCATCGCCCGAGGGTCCACAGTAAACATCCGGCCCGTCGAAATATAAATTATGCTCCAACAAATAACACTTCACCTTAGAACCGGGGAGCGGCATTTCCCAAACTTGAGCATAGGCTTCATGACCACCCAAATTCACAACCAAGGGCGCGGCATCGAGCGGCACAGCATCCTCCGCCCCGCGCAAGGAAGCGTATTTTGGCAAAACGATACGCACATCATGCCCAAGCCCGGACAGAGATTTTGAAAGCGCTCCAACTACATCCGCCAAGCCTCCGACTTTTACCAGCGGCACCGCTTCCGGCGTCACCATTAAGATTTTTCGACCCTTGCCCACGTTTTATTCCTCCGAAGTCGCGGTTCCTTTAACCGGATCTTTCGAAGTCTCAGGCAAAAATGCATCCGGTACTTCCGGTGAATAATTGAAAATCGGCAACAAACACATGAGTCCCGCACAGGTGATCCCAAGAATCAGGAATCCGGTCACATCATGCACAGAGCCGATATCGCCGATTAAGGGAAGCACCCAATGTTCATCGATTGCACCGGATCCATGGTTGTAGGCCCAATAAGTCAGAAAAAGCGCGCGACACATGTTGGTAATGAAAGCGAGCCCCATGGCGGCACCGATCAAAAGCAACTTCTTCCAGAATTTATTCAAGAAGACCGCCGCCAAAAAAGATCCCGCAAAAAGGCAAGCCGTCAGGGAACGGATTCCCGAGCAGGCTTCTTCAACCCCTACGCGATCCTCCCCGTTCAAGACCAAAACACTACCCTCCCGCTCGAGGCTTGCGCCCACCAAATCGAAAACGGTAAAGACCACGGTCGTTACCTGCGATTGCAGGAATACCAGAATCGCCTTTTGTATTATCGAAACCAGCGGTGCAGACAAAAGCCATATCAGCGCGGGAAAAATAAAGAGACAAGTAAGGCCAAGGCGTTCACGGAGCCCCGTCGCGGTTCCATCCGCCCGCTCCTTTGCAAAAATAAAAACCCCGGAAAGCATGATCCAACTGAAGCCTATCGAAATCGCCAAGGATGCCGGGTTCTGAGGCCCCGAAACCGCACGCAGCAGGCCCCCGATCAAGAAGAAAGCGATACCCGAGAAAAGCCCCACCAGTGCAAGCCATTCAAGCAGAATCATAAATAACCCACGCTTGGGAGCCTCAACCGGAGCTGTTTTACCTAGAGCAACCCCACGAAAGAGATAGGACTGAATTTGAGGCCAGCGGTCATAAACAACATAAGCGGCAAAAAGCGGCACTAGGTAGCCAAAACTGTACTCATCGTTCGTCTGCCACCAAAAGATTTGGTCCCAGACAACGAACGCCGCCAAAGCGACCATTAATCCAATACCGATCAGCGTTACCCGTGGTAGGTTTAATAAAGATATTTTTGACTTCGTCTCACTCACAGGATAAACTTAATATTTTATGAACGATTGAATCTCAATTTTGAAAAAAGCCCCAACCCAAAATAAAAGCAACCCCATAAATACCGCACACACCGAAAAAATGCAGCCCGTGCTTTTGATTCGACTCATGACCCACATTTCCTATCTTATGTTGGTACAAGTGCCCGATTTCTCCCATACAAACGCTGGATCTACCAGCAAAGGCGCCTTCCAGAGCCTGCACGCCTATTGGCGCATGCCCTATATTCTCGCGCCCAAATCCGAACCCGCAGACGTCAACCCCTTTGCTACGCTTCCGGATAAAAACGATGCCGAAAGCCTCATCCTTGTGCGGGGCGAGTGGAACTACACCGTTCTTAACCGCTATCCCTACAATGCCGGCCACCTCCTCGTTGTCCCCTACGAGGAAGTCCCTGACCTGCAAAGCCTCTCTACAGAGGCACGCCACGAGCACATTGATGCCGTAACCGTGGCACAGGAAGTCCTCATCCGCGCCCTCAAGCCCGACGGCTTCAATACGGGATATAACTTTGGTAGCGCCGCCGGTGCAGGAATCCCCAAGCACCTGCATTGCCACATTGTCCCTCGGTGGCACGGTGACACCAACTTCATGCCCGTAATCGGAGGCACCCGCGTTTTGCCGGAAGCCCTCCAATCCATGTGGGAACGCCTCCGCGAACACCTTTAGGTATAAATCCTGCCTCCTACCCCCCTGTTGTTTTAAACACATGCCTTCCGAGACGCTCAATTTTCCTGATGCCCGGCACCTGAGTCAGCTCTATGCCAATGATCCCCGCTACCTCGATGAAGTGGATCGCACCTTTGAAATAAAGACCGTCACCCGCGAAGATTGGATCACCTTTGAAGGTGAAAAGGATGGCATTGCCCGGGCGATTCAGGTCTTCGAATTATTGGACGCCGCCCGTAAACAGGGTCTCCGTATTCGTGGTTCCGATTTTCACCACACCCTTCGCACCGTTGCCGAAGACCGCGCCGAAGAATTGCGGCAGATCTACAACAAGCCCTACGTCATTGAGCTCAAACAACGCAGCATCATACCCAAGACCCTCAATCAAAAACGTTACCTTCAAGCCATTGCCAAGAACCCCATCACCTTTGGCATCGGTCCCGCTGGAACAGGAAAAACCTATCTCGCCATGGCCATGGCGCTCAAAGAACTACTCGATGGAACCGTTGAGCGAATCATCATCACCCGCCCCGCCGTTGAAGCCGGTGAGGCCCTGGGCTTTCTTCCGGGTGAACTCCAGGAAAAAATCCTGCCCTACCTCACCCCTCTCTACGATGCCATGCATGAAATGATCGGCAAGGAAAGCGCAAGTCAGCTCCTTGAACGCGGCATCATTGAAATTGCCCCCCTTGCTTACATGCGCGGCCGCACCCTTTCCAATGCTTTTGTGGTGCTCGATGAAGCCCAAAACACCACCCACGAGCAAATGATGATGTTCCTGACCCGCCTCGGCGATGGTAGCCGCATGGTCGTTACCGGTGACATCACACAAATCGACCTGCCACGCTCCAAAAACTCAGGACTCGTCGAGGCCGCACGCTTCCTGCGCAGTATCAAGGATATTGAACTCTTTCACTTCAGCGGTGATGATGTCGTCCGGCATCCCCTCGTGCAGTCCATCATTCGAGCCTACGCGCAACACGCGCCTGAATAACCGCCACCCGCGATAGAACCAATCACAACCCAACGCACCATGGCTGATTCAACCCATCCCAACGCTTCCCGCCGCGAAAACAAACGCACACGGAAAAATGACGCCCGCCGACAACGCCAGCGCAAGCAACGTCAATTCAAATTCGACTCGCGGCAAATCATCGAAGCTAGCTTTTTCACTGCCTTCGTCCTTGGGATTATCTCTATCGCATTCCTCGGGCGCCAACCCATCGGACCCCAAATCCTCCTCAATCAACCCGCCTCCACCCGCATTGTTGCAGAATTCCCCTTCGAATACACCAGCGATATCATTCACCAACGTCAGGCGACCGCCGTTCGTGCTCAGGTACCACCTGTCTTCAAAAGCAGCGAAGTGCCCTTCCTCGATTTCAGCGAAGCCCTCGGAAACCTCCAGAACCGCATCGCTAAAGTCCTTATTGAATTCGAAGACGAAGACAAGGAACGCCTCCTTGCCGAAAAGGGCAAAGCCGTCACCGAGTGGATCGAAACCACCGGAATTGCCACCGAGCCCGCCAATATCCTTGAGCTCATTGAACGCACCAACCCAAAGGAGCGAGCCGAACTTTTTGAGGAAGCTCTCAACGCCCTCAATCTCCTCTACACGGACGGCATCTACACCCCTCGCGATAGCGAAACCGCCGCCAACAGCATCGCCGTCATACAGTTAATCAGCAAACAAGGCACCGACGATCTCCCCGCCGCCCGCTCACGCTCCGCTGCCGAAATCGCCCTCCGCCGCCAAATTGATTCCATTTCCCGTAACGACAAAACCGCCAAAGCCCTCTTCGAAATCTTCAGAGCCGGCCTCAAACCAAACCTCATTTACAGCGAACGCGATACCGCTGAAGCCATTGACCGCGCCATCGAAAAAATAGAGCGCACCGTCTTTACCTTTGTCGAGGGCGATACCCTTATCGAACCCGCCGCCATCGTCGATGAACTCGACCTTGAGCGTATGAAGCAATACCGCAGTGCCGCCCTTGAACGCGGCAACGACCCCGCCTTTTTTAACACCCTCTTCCTCGAACGCCTCGTCCTCGCCTCTTTCCTCCTCATAGCCATTGGCCTCTTCCTTAAACAAGGACTTCGCAATTACCCCAACCGCACACAAGCCTTCGTCATCAGCGCGGCCTGCCTCCTTGTCAACCTCCTCGCCATTCGGTTCATCCTCGAACTCGGAGAACTCATTGCCATCAATAACCGCGGTGTCCTCAGCGTCCTACCTCACTTTATCCCTTACGCCCTCGCACCCATCCTCGTAGCCGCTCTTACCGGCATGACACCAGCCATCTTTACCGCTCTTGTCATCGCCACCCTTTTCGGCATCTCCCAGGGCAACTCCATTGAATTTACCCTCATCGCCTTCCTTTCCGGCGTCGTTGGCGCCTACTATTCCAACAATATCCGTTCCCGTACCCGACTCGTCCGCGCCGGATTCTTCGCCGGACTCGCCGCCGCACTTGCCGCCGTCATGACCGGCATCCTAAGTAATTTCTCCGCCGGACTCATCACTGAACTCGTCGCCCTCAGCCTCCTCATCGGACTCCTTTCCGGCATCATCGCCGTTGGCGTCCTACCCCTCCTCGAAAACCTCTTCAAAATAACCACCGACATCACCCTCCTCGAACTCACCGACTTCAACCACCCCCTCCTGCGCCGCATGCAGATCGAGGCGCCCGGTACCTACCACCACAGCCTCATGGTCGCCAACCTCTCGGAAAACGCCGCCGCCGCCATTGGCGCCAGCCCCCTCCTCTGCCGCGTCTGTTGTTTCTTTCACGACATCGGCAAACTCGTGAAACCAGAATACTTCGCCGAAAACCAACGCGGCGGCCTCAACCCACACGACGAAAAAAACCCCTCCATGAGCGCCCTTGTCATTAAGGCACACGTTAAAGAGGGCATCGAACTTGCCCGTGAACACAAACTCCCCCGCGTTATCCTAGACGTCATTCGCCAACACCACGGCACCAGCCTCATTCAATACTTCTACCACCAGGCACGTGAACGCCTTAAAAACGATCCGGACAAAAACACCCCATCCGTCGACCAAAGCACCTACCGCTACGACGGACCACGCCCCGCTTTCAAAGAGAGCGCCATCATCTTCTTCGCCGACGGCGTCGAAGCCGCCAGCCGCACCCTCCCCAAAGTCACCCAGTCCAACATCGAAGACCTCATCGATAAAATCTTCCGCGACCGCATTGAAGACGGACAACTCGACGACTGCCCCCTCACCTTCCAGGAA
>CBFHXZ010000025.1:0-1905 GCA_965659965.1 Coraliomargaritaceae bacterium | reverse complement strand
CGCGAAAGCTTCGTCTACACTCTCCTCAACATGCTTCATTCGCGCGTCGAGTACCCCAAGGACGAAACTGAGAAAGAATCCGAGACCACAACCGACGCCGAATCCGGAACCGCTCCCGAAGCCACTCCCACACCCTAATATGGAACTCGCCGTCAGCAACCGCTACCCCGCCCTCCGCGACCCCCTGGAGCCCACCCAAAGCCTCACCCGTTGCATCCAGTCCCTCCCCCAATTCCCCCTCCAACCCGGCGAACTCTCCATCGTCTTTGTCGACGACCCTACCATCGCCACTATCCATGCCAAATTCATGGATGACCCCAGCCCCACCGACGTCATCACCTTCCCCCCCGCACCCGATATGAAATCCGCCGGGGAAATCATCGTCTCCGTCGACCACGCCCGCACCCGCGCCGCCGAACTCCACCTCCCCCTCGCCCGAGAACTCGCCCTCTATCTCGCCCACGGATGGCTCCACCTCGTCGGCTTCGACGACCGCAACAACACCGACCGAAAAAAAATGCGCCAAGCAGAAAACACCATCCTCAACGCCCTCGACCAGCTCCCCCAATTCCCCCACTTTCAAATCGAGGAAAGCTGAATAAACGTCGAAGACTGGACTCCCAACACTCAACCTTCGAGGTTTAAAGTCCGAAGTTCAATATTCGAAGTTCATGGTTTCCCTATCAGCGTCCATCCGCTTCTATCAGCGGTTTCCGGCTATGCCGGACTCAGGTTCCAGAGCCAGCAGAGCTGGCGACCACTAATAGGCGCTAATTAACGCTTATCTGTGCCGTCTCCGCTCGGTGTCCTCGGTGTCTCGGTGTTGAATAAGCGACAAGAGTGTCGCTTCCACGATGCTGTTCCATTCGTGAGTATTCGTATCCATTCGAGGTTAAATCAGCGTTCGACGTTCGCTGTTCAAAGTTCAACGCACCTCAGCGACCCGCGTTTCCTGCGTGGCCGCAAGATTCGCCCATGTGGGCATAGACCTCTATCCCCTGTGCGGAGTTTTGAAGCAAATCGGCGTCGAATGTCACTGCACCGGGTTTAAAAAGCGTGACCAGACAGGAGCCGCCAAAACTAAAATATCCCTTCTCCCCGCCCTGTGCGATGATGCCGGGTTTATAAGTCGAATGAATCCCGCCGACGCAGGTGGCTCCGATTTCAAAGATTAAAACCTCTCCGAATTTAGGTGTTCGCAAACAGGTTCGCACGCGTCGGTTCTCCCATAGGATCGCGAGCCTACGCCGCAGCGCCAGCGGGCTGACCGAGCGCAAACTGCCTCCGAGGGTGACCGGCGCCTCTGCCTCACCCGCAAGCGGGAAATGAAACCGGTGGTAATCGATAGGACACAGCCGTGAGATCAAAAGCGCGCCGCCAGCAAAACATTCGGCGAGTTCAGCGTCTCCAACAAAACGCTCCAAATCAAAGGTCTGCCCCTTGATATAAAAGACCGTGGCGGTATCGATTATTGGGATCACGAGGTGCCGACCGTCCGCTGGAAAGACGGCAGTTTCGAGACCACCCTGAATGGGGCGCGCACCCGCATGTAAACGCCGGTAGAAAAAATCATTGAAATGCCGGAAGCCGCCCTCGGGTTCGATAAATTCGCTACGGTCTAAGCGAAAGCGCTGAATAAAGGGTTCGATTTTTGCCCGGCTGGCGGGTTGATTCATGCGCCAACCATACCAAATTGAGAACCAAGCCCGTTGCACGAAAAGCCAAACCGTCAGGCGACCGATAACGGTGCCGTAGGCCCAGCGCAGGAAGCCCTCGCCGTAGATGGGTTCCCATTGTAGGACAGCTTTGGCGCGGTCGTAATATTCGATGGGGGCGTTAAAAGCACCTTCGTGTCCTTGCGCGCGATCCCGCGCCTTGGAAAAACCCAGCCTCACCGCCAGGAGT
>CBFHXZ010000024.1:0-19349 GCA_965659965.1 Coraliomargaritaceae bacterium | reverse complement strand
CCCTTCTTAGGCTAGGCTTGCTTTTGCCAAAGTAGAAGTTTTCACTCAGCGCTCCCGGTATTGTCGAAACCTGCGACAAAGACCGGGGGCGCTTTTTATTAATATGACTGATCCAAATGCAACTCCCCTCTCTTCCTGGGCTCGCAATGTCGCGCCTTCTCCTACACTCGCGGTGGATGCCAAGGCGAAAGCCCTCAAGGCCGCCGGAGAAGACGTTTGCGGATTCGGTGCCGGCGAACCGGATTTCGATACCCCGGAATTTATTAAAGCTGCCTGCGCGGAAGCCCTCGCAAGCGGTAAGACGAAATACGCACCCGCGCCGGGTATTCCCGAGCTTCGTGCCGCGCTTGCCGACAAATACCGCTCTGAAAACGGAATCGATGGAGTAGAGGCAAGTCAGGTCATTGTCAGCCCCGGCGGTAAATTTTCCTGTTACCTCGCGATACTTGCGACCATCAGCCCGGGCGATGAAGTAATCATTCCCGCCCCATATTGGGTGAGCTATCCCGAAATGGTGAAACTTGCTGGTGGCGTTCCCAAGGTTGTTTTTGCCGGGCAGGAAAGTGGTTTTAAAATTACACCGGAGCAACTGCGTGAGGCCATCACGCCCCGTACCCGCATGATGATTATCAATAGTCCCTCCAATCCCACCGGAGCCATTTATCAAGAAGCGGAACTCGCAGCGCTGGTGGAGGTCGCCCTCGAGGCGGGCATTTATATAATGTCGGATGAAATCTACGAATACCTGCTGTATGATGAAGTGAAGCATGTAAGCCCTGCTTCTTTCTCAAAGGAGGCCGCCGCCGCCACCATTACCGTAGCGGGCTTCAGTAAGACTTTTTCCATGACCGGATGGCGACTTGGAACCCTTGTTGCGAATCCGCAGGTTGCCAAAGCGGTTGCCAGTCTTCAAAGCCAGACTAGTTCCAACGCCACCACTTTCGCACAATACGGAGCCCTTGCTGCGATGCAAAATTGGGACGCTTCCAAAACTGCCATTTCCGAAATGTTGGAAGTCTTTGATCGCCGCCGCCTGCGCTTGCTCGAGGGTTTGCGTTCAATTGACGGCTTGGAGTGCTCCCGCGCTGAGGGTGCTTTTTATCTCTTTCCCAAAATGGAGGCGCTCGGTATGAGTGCCTCCAATTTTGCCACCGAACTGCTCGAAACCGAAAAAGTCGCGGTCGTTCCAGGTGAGGGCTTTGGCGCTCCGGGCTATATGCGTCTCAGTTACGCGACCTCCGATGAAGTCATTGAAAAGGGCTTGGAACGCTTGACCCGTTTCTGCGCGAACCGTTAGCTGGAAAATTCTGCCATGAGCAAAAACGCAAAAATCCTATACACCATCACGGACGAGGCACCCGCCCTCGCGACTCATTCACTGCTCCCGGTTATCGAACGCTTTGCGACGGCTGCCGGCGTTGCGGTCGAGACCCGCGACATCTCGCTTGCCGGTCGCATCCTTGCGAATTTCTCCGATTGCCTTGAGCCCGACCAATTCGTTCCGGACGCCCTCGCAGAACTTGGGGAACTCGCCAAAACACCTGACGCCAATATCATCAAGCTCCCGAATATCTCGGCCTCCATTCCACAAATGCAGGCGTGTATTAAAGAACTACAGGCTCAGGGCTTTGCTTTGCCTGATTACCCTGAGGAACCCTGCACGGACGAGGAACGCGCGGCCAAGTCGCGTTACGATAAGATCAAAGGCAGTGCCGTGAACCCGGTGCTCCGCGAGGGTAACTCCGACCGCCGTTGCGCGCCCGCGGTCAAGCAATACGCCCGCAACCACCCGCACCGGATGGGTGCCTGGTCGGCCGATTCTAAATCCCGTGTTGCCAGCATGCCCGCCAACGACTTCTTCGCCAACGAGCAATCCCTGACGCTTCCCGAAGCAACCACCGCGCGGATTGAACATATCGCCGCTGACGGTTCACAAACCCTACTTAAGGAGTGCCTCGAATTACAGGCAGGAGAAATTCTCGATGCGACCTTTATGAGCGCCAAGGCATTGCGTGCTTTCCTTGCCGGGGAAATCGAATCTTCCCAAAAGGATGGGATCCTTTTCTCGCTGCACATGAAGGCAACCATGATGAAGGTTTCCGACCCCATCATCTTTGGACACGCCGTCACAGTTTTCTTTAAAGACGTCTTTGAAAAACACGCCACCGTACTCAGCGAACTTGGTGTCGATTCCAATAACGGCCTTGGCGACCTCATCGCAAAAATGGAGACCCTCCCAGCCGATCAAAAAGCCGCCCTCGAAGCGGATCTCGCGACCGCCTACGCTGCCCGTCCCGATCTCGCGATGGTCGATTCGGATCGGGGCATTACCAACCTCCATGTTCCCAGTGATGTCATTATCGATGCCTCCATGCCGGCTGCCATTCGCACCTCCGGGCAAATGTGGAATAAGGACGGCGCACAGCAAGACACCAACTTTGTCATCCCTGACCGGTCCTACGCCGGGGTTTACGCCGAGACGATCGCCTTCTGTAAGGAAAATGGTGCGTTCGACCCTGCATCCATGGGCAGTGTTGCCAATGTGGGGCTCATGGCTCAAAAAGCCGAGGAATACGGCTCACACGACAAGACCTTTGAAATCCCGCAGGACGGCGAAGTCCGCATCGTCAGTGCAGCAGGTGAGGTGCTTCTGAGTCATCAAGTTGAGGTGGGTGACATCTGGCGTGCCTGCCAGGTAAAGGACGCCCCCGTCCGCGATTGGGTCAAACTCGCCGTCAACCGTGCCCGCGCGACCGGTTCCCCCGCCGTCTTCTGGCTCAACCACGAACGTGCGCACGACGCCCAACTCATCGCCAAGGTTGAAACGTATCTCAAAGACCACGACACCGACGGACTTGACCTCCGTATTTTGTCGCCCGTCGAAGCTACCCGGCTTTCACTGCAGCGTGCCAAAGAGGGTGAAGATACCATCTCCGTGACCGGCAACGTCCTCCGCGACTACCTGACCGACCTTTTCCCGATTCTCGAACTCGGCACCAGCGCCAAGATGCTTTCCATCGTACCCCTCATGAATGGAGGCGGACTCTTCGAGACCGGTGCCGGCGGTTCTGCGCCCAAGCACGTCCAGCAATTCGAGAAGGAAAACCACCTCCGATGGGATTCCCTTGGAGAATTTCTTGCCCTGGGTGTCTCCCTTGAGCATCTCGCCAAGGTGCACGGCAATCCCAAAGCCGCGGTCCTCGCTCAAACGCTCGATACTGCCACCGCGCAATTCCTGGAAGCCAACAAGTCGCCCTCCCGCAAAGTCGGTGAACTCGATAACCGCGGAAGTCATTTTTATCTCACCCTCTACTGGGCGCAGGCACTTGCCGCACAATCAGAGGATGCCGAATTACAGGCCCGCTTCGCACCCCTCGCCGAGAGCCTTTCCGCATCCGAGGACGCTATTGTTGCCGAGCTCAACGAAGCGCAGGGCAAGGCCATGGATATCGGAGGCTACTACCGTCCCGACGCCGCCCGCGCCGCAGCCGCCCTGCGACCCAGTGAGACCTTCAACGCCGCCCTTGAAACGCTCTAATGCTTTCATTGCTCGAAATCCTTGCATGGCAAACAGTAGAATTACAGGAATGACGGCGCGTTAGGATTTTGCTTCCTTTCATCTTTGACTTCCATAGTTTCGGAGTATGTTGAGGAGGAGTAAAAAACAATTGAAGCCCGAGCGGGTGATTCTCTTGATGCTGTCAGGTGCGCTTTTGATTCTGGTTATATTTTTCGGCAGTATCCTCCTGCAGACGCAGCGCGAGCTAAAACAATTTCGCGAACGGGAGGCGCGTTTGGAAACAAAACTCAGACAGGCAGAAGTGGAATTTAATCAAAAGGAGGGCTACCTGGGTCGTCTTGCAAAGGATCCTGAATTTCTCGAACGGGTGGCACGCGATCGCCTCGGCTATACCCGGCCCGATGAAATCCTGTTTCGTTTTACGCCCGAGTGAAGGCATGCCGGATTTTCCGTGCTTCAGGCGTTTGAAAGTTTGCTTTTTCAGGGAAAAAACTACAACCATGGCGCTATGGAAAATACGCCCGACGCTGAAACCATTATACCAGCTTTTGAAGCCGCCGGACAGGGACAGGTCTTCAATTATTTTGCTGAACTGGAACCGGAGGCTCAGGAAGCCCTTCTTGCGCAGGCCGCTACCATTGACCTTGCAGAAGTCGACAGCTTAGTTGAGGAGCATGTCCTTGGCGCTCACGAGAGCCGTGTGAGCCTCGAAGGGCTCGAGCCCGCCCCGCACATTGCGCTCCCGGAAAACGGGGGCGATGCCGCGCAATGGGAAGCCGCGCGTGAGGCGGGGGCAGCAGCGATTGCCGCAGGGCGGGTTGCCGCCTTTTGCGTCGCGGGCGGGCAGGGGACCCGTCTCGGTTACGACGGTCCCAAGGGAACTTACCCCGTCACGCCGGTCAGTCAAAAGACCCTCTTTCAGGTTTTTGCTGAAAAAATCGCCCGCAGCAGCGAGCGTTTTGGCGCACCCATCCATTGGTTCATCCTGACCAGCGAGATCAATAATGCCGCTACCGTGGAAGCCTTTGAAACAGCCGATTATTTCGGGCTGCCCAAGGAACAGGTGCATTTCATTGTGCAAGGTTTGGTGCCTGCCGTGAATTTCGAGGGAAAAATCATTCTTTCTGAGAAGGGAAAAATTGCGATGACTCCGGACGGGCACGGCGGATCCCTTCGTGCCCTCGTCCGCAGCGGGGCAGTGGATACCATGCGCTCGCTCGGCGTCGATACTGTCAGTTATTTTCAAGTGGATAACCCCATCGTGCAATGCATCGACCCGGCCTTTGTCGGTTTCCACCTCTTGGGCAATTCCGAATTGTCCTCAAAGATGGTGCCCAAGGCTTATCCGCTCGAAAAGGTGGGGCACTTTTGCGTCCAGGCGGGGCGCAACATCGTGGTGGAATACAGTGATATGCCCAACGAAATGCAGGAGGAAAAAACCTCGGATGGTGAATTGCGTTTCCGTGCGGGCAGTGTGGCGATCCATGTCTTTGACCGCGAATTCATCGCCCGCGCTGGGGGTGATAGTGCTGAGACTGCCCTCCCGTTTCACCGCGCCAATAAAAAGATTCCCTTCCTGAACGATGCGGGTGAAACCGTTCAACCCGACGCCCCCAATGGCGTGAAATTCGAGATGTTCGTCTTTGATGCCCTCCCGCTGGCGAAAAACCCCGTTATTATCGAGGCCGACCGCGCGGAGGACTTCAGCCCCGTCAAGAACGCCGAGGGCGTCGATTCCCCTCAAACCAGCGCTGACGACCAATGCCGGATGTTTTCCGCCTGGCTCCGCGCCGCAGGGGAAGCAATCGAGACCGATGCCACCGGTTTACCGCCCTTTCAATTTGAGATCAGCCCCCGCTTCGCCGCCGACCGCGCCGATTTTATCGCACAATGGGCCGCGCTTGAAAATAAGCCGTTAATTGAGGCGGGTCTCTCTCTTGAACAGGCATAGTTAACAAACAAAAACTTTTTATTATGAGCACGATGAAGGAAATTGAAGTAGCGAGCGCATCCGGTGCATTACTGGAGAGTACGGCAGAAAATTTAAATATTTGGGCGCAGGCGGATTACCTCCCGGAATGGGTGGGTGCCAGCATCACAGAATTAGTCGAGCAGGGCGCTTGGGAGGAATTGAACGATCGTTTCTATCGGGAGTTGGCCTTTGGCACCGGGGGGATGCGGGGTCGCACGATCGGAAAAGTCAGCACTTCGGTCGAACAGGGATCGCACAATGAAAGCGGCTCACCCGCATACGCCGCAGTGGGAACCAATGTACTCAATGACTTCAACATCGTGCGTGCTACGGTGGGTCTTTACCAATATGTGTGCGCATACCTCGCGGGTATCGGTTCCCACGATCAACCGCGATTCGTGATCGCCCATGACGTCCGCCATTTCTCGCGCCATTTCTGTTTGTTGGCAGCTTCTACTTGGACAAAGCTCGGCGGTCAGGCGCTTATTTTTGATGGTCCGCGTTCCACGCCGCAATTGAGCTTTGCCGTGCGTGAATACGGCGCACACTGTGGCGCGGTCATTACTGCGAGCCACAACCCGCCGCATGACAATGGATTCAAGGTTTATTTTGGTGATGGTGCCCAAGTGGTCGCGCCTCATGCCGAAGCGATTGTGGAGCGTGTGCAGGCCGTGGATTTAAAAAGCATACCGCCTTTCCTCGAACTGGATCTCTCGCAGGTTATCACTTTGGGTGCTGAGGCGGACGACGCCTACTTCGAAGTGGTGGAATCGAATGTGCTCGATCCAGAGGGGATGCAAAAACAAGCCCTCAAGGTCGTTTTTACCCCCATTCACGGAACCGGTGGAATCAGCTCGGTGCCCGTGCTTAAAAACTTGGGGGTCGAGGTCGTGGAAGTTCCGGAACAGTCCGCCCGCGATGGGCGTTTTCCGACCGTGGTCTCTCCAAATCCGGAAAATGCCGAGGCGCTTGAAATGGCAATTGCCCGCGCCGAAGCGACCGATGCCCAAATCGTTCTGGCGACAGATCCCGATGCCGACCGCATGGGAGTGGCCGTTCGGAATGCCGAGGGTAAACTCGTTCTTTTAACGGGTAATCAAATCGGAACCCTCTTGGCAGATTACCGCATTACTACTCTCAAGGAGGCGGGCGTTATTCCCGCGGAGGGCAGTTCCCGGGTCGCGATTATTAAAACCTTTGTTACCAGCCCCATGCAGGAAGCGGTTGCCAGCGCGAATGGCATCAAGACGGTCAATACCCTCACCGGTTTTAAATGGATTGGCGAAAAACTTGCCGACTACGAAGCGGAGATGAAGGCGGGCTTGTTAGAAAAAGAAGGAGTGGCGGTTGATTTTGACCGTTGTGATCTATGGACGCGCGCGGATCTCATGATGGAGTATGCGACCTTCTTTGTCTTTGGGGGCGAGGAAAGTTACGGTTATTTATCCGGTGACCGTGTACGTGACAAGGACGCCAATGCCGCAGTAGTGATGTTTTGTGAGATGGCAGCATACCTGCAATCGCAGGAAATGACGGTTCCGGAATACCTCGACTCGCTTTATGTAGAGCACGGGTATCACCAGGAAAGCACGGTAAATCTTTATTACGAAGGTGCTGCCGGTAGCCGGAAGATTGCCAATATCATAGCCTCCTACCGAGCCGGCATGCCAAAGGAACTCGGTGGTTTGAAAGTGATTGGTTCGACTGATTTCGGGCGGGACTCAATCCTCGACGTGGACGGCAAAGCGATCCCCCCGCAGGATTTCTATTTTCTGGAATTTGAAAATGGATACAGCTTTGCGGTGCGTGGTTCCGGTACCGAGCCCAAAATAAAATTTTACCTCTTCGCGAAGCAAGGCGTCACTGATGTGGGCGAGTTATCCGCGGTCAAAGCAGCCACTGCCGAGGAGATGCAGCGCCTAGGTGCAGCAATTGAAGCCGATGCCCGCATACGGGCGGAGGACTAGCTGGTCGGAAAAGCGTCGCGGTGAACTACTTCCTCGTATGGGAGTTGTCCCGGTCGGGGGTTCGGGGGTTTTAGGGCTTTGCCGATGGTGATCATCAGGCCGATGACATGGCGATCCGGAAGCCCAATGATTTCTGCTGCCTTTGAAGAGTCGAAGCCGATCATGGGGCAGGAATCGTAACCCATTGCCTTGGCGGCAAGCATAACGGTTTGGGCGGCGATGCCAACCGAGCGCATGGCTTCGTCGCGCTGGAGTTCAGTTTTGTCGCCGTAGAAGGGTTCAATCATGGGGACGATGACTTCACGGACGGCGTCGGGGGCGTCGATCCAATAGCGTGCTGCGTTTTGGTGGGCATCTAGGTTGGCGCAGATGAGGAGAGTGAGGGAGGCCTCGCTGACTTGTGCCTGATTCCAGGCGGCGGCGCGGAGGGCGTCTTTTTTTTCGGGGTCGGTGACTGCAATAAAGCGCCAGTTTTGCATATTAAAAGAGGTCGGTGAACAGATCGCCGCCTCTAGGAGTTGGCGGATTTCCGCCTCAGTGAGGGCGTGATCCGGATCAAAGTGTTTAACGGAGCGGCGCTCGCGGATAGCAGTAAAGGTTTCCATAGTGCTAACCATGCCGCTGAGTCGCCTGCTGGCAAGCCGTCATAAATGTCACCCCAGAAGTAAGTTTTTCCGTTAAAATACGGTATGTTTAGATGTCAGAAAAACCGAACATCGTATGGTTGCGTAATGATTTGCGACTCAAGGACAATGCTGCGCTCTCAACGGCGATTGGGCAGGGCGCGCCGGTGGTGGTTTTGTACATTTGGGACATGGAATCGTATGGCGACTGGGCGCCCGGGGGAGCGGCAAAGGTTTGGTTGCACCACGCGCTTGAAAGTCTGGCGGGGGAACTGGCGAAGCACGGTGGACGTTTGATTCTACGCAAGGGTGCGACGGCGGAGGTGTTACATGAAGTGATCACCGCGAGTGGGGCGGGAGGTGTTTATTGGAATCGGCGATACGAGCCGAATTTACGCGCTTTGGATGCAGAGTTGAAACTGGAATTGCGTGCGGAGGGTTTGAAAGTGGAAACCTTCAACAGTGCCTTGTTGAATGAACCGCACACCGTAGCGAATAAATCCGGTGGTCCTTTCAAGGTTTACTCGCCGTATTTTAAATCGATTCAGGATCGTCCCGCAGCGGCGCCGGTGGAGAGTTTGAGCCCGGGGCAGCCCAGTGGGCAGAGGTGGATTTGAAAAATGAGGCATTGGAGGCGCTGGAGTTACTTCCCAAGCTCGACTGGTGGCGTGGAATGATTGCGGATTGGGACATCAGCGAAGCTGGTGCGCAGGCGCGGTTGGATCGTTTTCTGGACGGGCCGGTGACGAATTATAACGAAGACCGTAACATTCCCGGGATGGAGGGGAGTTCAAAAATATCTCCTTATTTACAGAGTGGTCTTATTGGGCCGCGTCAGGTGGTGGCGGCTTTGGAAGCGCGCAGTGATTTAAAGCAGAAGGGGCCGTTTGTTTATTTGAAGGAGATTTATTGGCGGGAATTTGCCTACAACGTCCTCTTTCATTTTCCACACACTTCTGATAAGCCCTTGCAGGCACAGTATGCGGATTTTCCCTGGGAGGAAGACGACGCGTTGTTAAAGCGCTGGCAAAAGGGGCAAACGGGTTATCCTATTGTGGATGCGGGGATGCGGGAACTCTATGCGACCGGCTGGATGCATAACCGGGTGCGTATGATTGTGGCCTCGCTTCTAGTGAAGCAACTTCTGCAGGACTGGAAGGCGGGGGCGGCTTGGTTTTGGGACACCCTCGTGGATGCCGACCTCGCGAGTAATTCCCTCGGTTGGCAATGGAGCGGCGGTTGTGGTGCGGATGCCGCGCCGTATTTTCGGGTCTTCAATCCCATGATTCAGGGTGGAAAATTTGATGCCATCGGTACCTATGTGAAACGTTACGTGCCGGAACTGGCGAAACTGCCCGCCAAATATATTCATACCCCTTGGGAAGCGCCGGAGTCGGTGCTTGAGGCGGCAGGGGTGGAACTTGGTGTGACGTACCCGCGTCCGGTGATTGATCATCAGGCGGGTCGGGATCGTGCTTTGGCAGCCTTTGATAAATTTAAAAACCCCGTGGAAGCGGTCTAATGATGGAGAAGAAGACCATCCTAGTGACCGGAGCAAGTGGTCTGGTCGGTCGGTCGCTTTGTCCGGAGTTGGAGGCGGGGGGTCACCGGGTGTGTCCGTTGGCGCGCGGAAAGGGCGCGGGTTGTTGGGATCCGGCATCCGGTTATTTGGATAAGTCCGTCCTTGAGGGGATTGACGCGGTGGTGCACCTCGCGGGCGAGCATGTGGCCCAACGATGGACCGCTTCTGTGCGGCGTGAGATTCGTGAGAGTCGCGTGCAGGGAACGGATTTATTGGTGCGCACACTTTTGGAGCGGCAAGCCCGACCCGATGTCATCATGGCATCCGGGATTAATTATTACGGTTATTCGGAAGCAGAGGCGAAGGACGAGGAAAGTGCGCTGGGTGGCGGTTTTCTCGCTTCGGTCTGCGATGAATGGGAAGCGGCGGCAGCGCCTTGGGCAGAGGCGGGCGGCCGCTTGGTGCTTTTGCGCACGGGTATCGTGTTAAGCGCAGAGGGTGGTGCTTTGGCAAAGATGTTGCCACCTTTCAAGCTTGGCTTGGGTGGGCCTATTGGGAACGGACGCCAACAGATGAGTTGGATTTCGATTGGCGATCTTGTTTCGGTCTATGTGCGGGCGGTGGATGATTCTGCTATGAGAGGACCGGTGAATGCGGTGTCGCCGAAACCGGTGAGTGGTGCGGTTTTTGCGCGTGAACTAGGGGCGGCTTTAAAACGCCCCGCTTTTCTGCCAACGCCGACTATGGCCTTGCGATTGGCTTTTGGGGAAATGGCAAAGGAAGTGGTGTTATCGGATTTGAATATACGGCCCCGCGTTTTGGAGACGCTTGGGTTTGAATGGTCACAGCCTGAAATAGGGGAAGCCCTGCGGGCGGTTTTATAGTTAAAATGGATACAAAAGATGTCTTGGTGATCGGGGCTGGAATTTCCGGTTTGTTGTGTGCGGCAGAATTGCAGGCGGCGGGCAAGCGGGTGGGAATACTCGACAAGGGGCGCGGACCCGGTGGTCGCATGTCGACCCGTAGGGGAATGGGCAAAGCACGGATCGATCACGGGGCGCAGTTTTTTACGGTGCGCGATGCGCGTTGGCAGGCTTGGGTGGATCGCATGCGAGCTGAGGGTGAGGTGCGGGAATGGTTCCGGAAAGCACCCTGGGATAGTAATCCTGAAGGCTATCCGCGTTATTGCGGGGCACGGGGAATGAATGCTGTTCCAAAATATTTGGCGCGTAACTTGGAGGTGATGAGCTCAGTGCGGGTAGTGTCCCTACAATGGATGCATGGAATTTGGCTCGCAGAAAGTGCGGAGGGGGATCGCTATGGGGGTCGGGAGTTGGTCCTGAGTACCCCGCTTCCGCAGGCATGGAATTTATTGGACACAAGTGGATTGCATTGGGTTACCAATGGAACGCGTGCGAAGTTGCAGGCCGTGCGTTATGAAAAGGGTCTGGCAACGTTGGTACGTCTAAAAGGTGCCAGTGCGGTGTCGGCACCGGGATGCCTGAAGCTGGACGAGGACGCACTGGTCTGGATTGCGGACAATCAACAAAAGGGGATTTCAGAGGAACCGGCGCTCACTCTGCACGCCAGCGCGGCATTTGCGGAGCGGCATTGGGATAGTGCGGATGAGGTGCGCGGAAGCTTGATGCTCGAAGCAGCGGCACCGTGGTTGGGTTCAGGGGTGGCGGAGTTTACCTGTCACCGCTGGGGCTATACCTTGCCTTTGAATCCTTTTGAGAAACCCTATTACCGCAACTCCGCCTTGAACTTGACGCTGATCGGCGACGCCTTTGGCGGACCGCGGGTCGAGGGGGCGGCCCTTTCCGGAATCGAAGCGGCGGCCGCGCTGAGTTGATAAAGCGGCAGGAATGTCGCTTCCACGAATAGTCGCTTCTACGAACGGTGCATTTCGTTCGTGCAATCCTGTGATTTCACCATTCACTGTTGGTATGGATGAAATTCTACGCAGCATTCCCCACCGCCCGCCCTTTCTATTTATTGATACCATAAAGGAGATTCGTGAGGACGGTGCTACCTGTACCCGAACTATTCGCGCGGAAGAGCCACAATTTGAAGGCCATTATCCGGGCAATCCCATTATGCCCGGGGTGCTCCTTTGTGAGGCTTGTTTTCAAACCGGAGCGATCTACCTCGCTAAGCAAATTGAAAAAGAGGGGCGTTCTTTGAATGATGTTACCCCGGTTCTTTCGCGCATCCGCGATGCCCGCTTTAAGCAAATGGTAAAACCCGGCGATGAGGTAACGATTGAAGTCACCCTGCTCGAGACTCTCAGTAAATTTTTCTTCCTCAAGGGAAAAGTGCTCAAGGATGGGAAGCCTGCGCTGACGATTGAGTTTGCGCTGGCGATGCTGGAACCGGAAGAGGGCAGTGCCGGCAAGTAATGAAATCGTTTGCTTAAGGTATCGAAGCGTGCAAAATTAAGATTATGAAAAAAATGGAGTTTGATGTGGTAATAGAACGGGATGCCGATGGCTTGCTTGTGGCGAGCGTGCCTGCCTTGCCCGGTTGTCATACGCAGGCCAATAGTTTTGATACCCTACAGGTGAGGATCACTGAAGCAATTCAGCTTTGCCTTGAGGAATACGGTTCTGAGACGGAGTTGCCTCAATTTGTGGGGATTCAAAGAGTTGCGATTGAGGCACGAGTCCCCGTTCTCCCAGACTCACTGGCCGGGATCTCATAAAGTTGCTGGAAAAGAAAGGATTTATTGTGAGCCGCATAAAAGGCAGCCACCATTTTTTAAGACATGATGACGGACGTATAACTGTTGTTCCGGTTCATTCCGGAGAAATTATTGGTGCTGGTCTTTTTTCAAAAATTCTCAAGGACTGTGATATGCAAGTCGAAGATTTTCAAAAATGAGTTTCCTGAATTTAGAGGGTAAACGCTTCCTTGTGATGGGGGTTGCCAACCGTAAGAGTGTGGCCTGGGCGGTTACGCAGGTACTGGAGGCGGAGGGCGCAGAGGTCATTCATAGCGTGCGTTCCGAGCAACGACTGGAAAGTCTCCAAAAGTTGCTCGGCGACCGAAAGGCCTACCTCTGCGATGTTGAGTTTCCTGAACAAATCGAAGCCCTTGCGGAAACGGTGGGGCGCGAGCACGGCCCGCTTGACGGCATCCTGCACTCGATCGCCTTTGCGAATTATTCCGAAGGCTTCAAACCTTTCCACGAAACACCGCGCAAGGATTTCCTGCAAGCTACTGCGATTTCGGCCTTCTCGCTAGTGGAAGTGGCGAATGCCTTCAAGCCCCACCTCAACAACGATGCCTCGATCGTTTCCATCGGGATCTCCTCCACCGATGTCACCGCAGAGAATTACGGGTATATGGCACCAATTAAGGCGACCCTCGAAACCGCCAGCCACAATCTTGCCAAATCCTTCAGTGCGGACACGTGCGTACGCTTCAATACGGTCAATGCAGGACCGCTCAAGACCAGCGCCTCTGCGGGCATCCCCGGCTACCTCGAGAGTTACCTTTATGCGGAAAAACTAACTTTCCGAAAGGGGAACCTGACGACTGCCGAGGTTGCTCAAACTGCGACCTTCCTGCTAAGCCCCGCCTCCAGTGGCATCAACGGCCAAGGCCTCGTGGTGAACGCGGGCATGGATCGCAACTACTTTGATAAAGAAGTGGTGCGTCTCGCCATGCGTCCGGAATAGTCGAAGCTGCTAGGAAGGTTCAAAAAAATCTCGTCTCGGGCGCGGGTGCCAGGCTAAGTGTTGTAATTTATGCGATTTACCCAAGTAGCAATTGAATCAATGGCGTATGCTCTGCCGGATGAGGTGTGGACCTCGGCGGATGTAGAGGCGCGTCTTGCGCCCTTGTATGAACGTCTGGGATTGCCGGAGGGTCGTTTGGAATTAATGACGGGTATTCGGGAGCGGCGTTTTTGGCCGGTTGATTTTCGCGCGTCTGAAGCATCGGCGCTGGCAGGGGAAGCGGTTCTTGCAAAGACACGTTTTGAGCGGGTTGAGATGGATTTATTGGTGCATGCGGCGGTGTGTCGTGACCGTCTGGAACCGGCTACGGCGTCGTACGTACATCATGCTTTGGGTCTCGACGGAGGCACTCAGATTTTTGATCTCTCAAATGCCTGTCTTGGTTTTTTAAATGCCTTGGTGATGGCGGGTGGACTGATTGAGAGCGGGCAAATTGAACGGGCGGTTATTTGCTCGGGAGAGAACGGGCGTCCCTTAATGGAGCATACGCTTGCTGAATTGTTGAGGCCTGAACAAACGCGAAAGAGCATCAAGCCATATTTTGCGAATTTGACGATTGGGGCAGGATCGGTGGCAGCGGTTTTATGCCGGGCGGATCTTGCGCCGGAGTGTCCGCAGTTGCGCGGGGCGGCGGTGGCGACTGATACCAGTCACAGCGGATTGTGCGAGGGTGACAGCGCAGGGGATGCCCTGGCGATGTTGACGGATTCAGAGGAATTATTGGTGGCGGGCATCGGAGTGGCGAGGGCGGCTTGGGCGCGTTTTTGCGAGGTCACAGGCTGGGATGCCACGACGCCGGATTGCGTCATGACGCATCAGGTGGGTTCGGCGCATACGCGGGCTTTGTATGAGGCGCTGGGTCTGGATGTGGATAGGGATTTTTCAACCTTTGAAACCTTGGGCAACGTGGGCTCGGTATCGTGCCCCTTGACGCTTGCGCGGGCGATGGAGACGGGAGCCTATAAGGACGGAGAAAGGGCGGCGCTTTTAGGTATCGGAAGCGGTTTGAGTAGTTTGATGTTGGCATTGGAGTGGTCGAAGGGATGAAGATTTCACGGGCTGCGCAGTTACCGCCGGAGGTGCGGTTTGAATATCCCTTCTCCGGGAATTTGCTGGAACTGGAGGGCGGTGTTAATATGCACTATCTCGATGAGGGTCAGGGGCCGGTGGTCGTACTTTTGCACGGCAACCCGACTTGGTCATTTTTTTATCGTGATTTGGTAGTGCGTTTGAACAGCGCGGGCTTTCGTTGCATCGTGCCGGATCATGTCGGTTGCGGCTTGTCGGATAAACCGCAGGATTATGCTTTCACCCTGGAACAACGGATTTCGGATGTCTCGGCCTTATTGGAGCATTTGGGTATCAAGCGTTTTAGTTTGGTAGTGCATGACTGGGGCGGCGCGATCGGTTGCGGTTTGGCGGGTCGCGCTTCGGAACGTCTGGAAAAGTTGGTGCTTTTGAATACGGCTGCTTTTTGCTCGAAACGGATTCCTTGGCGGATTGCGGCAGTTAAAATTCCCGTCTTTGGAGAATTTTTGATTCGTGGATTGAATGCCTTCGCCGGGCCGGCGGCGAATATGTCTGTGCGTTCCCCGCTTTCACCGAAAGTGCGACAGGGTTTTCTTTGGCCTTACCGCAATTGGCATGATCGGGTGGCGGTCTGGAATTTTGTGAAGGATATTCCCTTGAACGCCCGGCACGGCAGTTACCAAACCCTTGCGGGAGTGGAGGCCGGTCTGGAAAAATTAAAGGATAAACCAGTACGTTTGCTGTGGGGGGCAAGGGATTTTTGCTTCAATCGTCATTTTTTGGCGCGTTGGCGGGCGATCTTTCCGCAGGCGGAGGCGACAGTCTATAAGGACTGTGGGCATTACCTGCTGGAGGACGGCGGGCGTGCTGTGCGTGATGCGGTGGCTGAATTCCTTTCGGAAAGCCCTTCACAATAAGCTGATTTTGGCTTTTGCAATTTTCCCGAAGAACGCTCTTATTAGGCATTTATGACAACGGTTCTGCAACTCTTACTGGAAGGCGAACGCCTCGACACCGCCCAACTGGCTTCAATTCTCAACCAGTCGGAGGCGGAGGTTTCGGCGGAGCTTGAGCGCTTGCAAGCGGAGCATGTCCTGCTTGGCTGGCGTCCGGTCTTCAATCCAGAGCGCGCGCAGGGCGAGTTGGTGCGTGCGGTAATTGAGGTACGTATCAGTCCCGAGCGCGACGGCGGCTTTGACCGTTTGGCAGCGCGCATCAGTCAGTTTGAGGCGGTGGAATCCTGCTACCTGATGTCGGGAGCCTACGACCTCTTGCTTTTTGCAAAGGGTAAGGATTTGCGCGAAGTGGCAACTTTTGTTTCGGAACGACTTGCAAGCGTGGAGGGAGTGCTCTCGACCGCGACTCATTTCATGCTGCGCGCCTACAAGGAGCAAGGGCATCTTTTATTATCACCCACCGAGAGCGGTGACAAACCCGCCGTTAGTCCGTAATGTCTGAGCCATCGCAACATTTTGTGGCAGATCATGTGAAAGGTCTGCCCCGTTCGGGGATTCGTGATTTCTTTGCGATTGTGGCGAAGATGCCGCAGGCGATTTCGCTGGGAATCGGCGAACCGGACTTTGTCACGCCTTGGCATATTCGGGAGTCTGCAATTTTCGCCCTTGAGAAGGGTGTGACCAGTTATACCGACAATCTGGGTTTGCTGCGTTTGCGCCGCGAGATCAGCACCTACGTGGAGCATAATTTTGGTCTGAGTTATCACCCCGAGCGGGAAGTGCTCGTAGCAGTGGGTGTTTCGGAGGCTTTGGACATTGCCCTGCGGGCGGTGCTGAACCCGGGGGACAAGGTGCTTTATCACGAGCCGTGCTACGTTTCCTACAGCCCCAGTATTGTTTTGGCGCACGCCAAACCGATTGCGGTGGCGACTTCTGCCAAGGATGCCTTTGGGATTGATCCTGAAGCGGTTGCCAATGCCTGGGAACCGGGTTGCAAGGTGCTCATGTTGAACTTCCCGACGAATCCAACGGGGGGTGTGACCGAGCGTGCTAAGTTAGAGCAGTTGGCTCGCTTTGCAGTGGAAAAAGACCTCCTGGTGATCAGTGATGAAATTTATTCGGAACTGACCTTTGAGGGCGAGCACACGAGTATCGCGTCCCTACCGGGCATGCAGGAGCGTACAATTTTCCTGCATGGCTTTTCGAAAGCATTTGCGATGACGGGTTTCCGCATCGGCTACGCCTGTGGTCCGCGGGGTTTGATCGAAGCCATGATGAAGGTGCACCAGTACAGCATGTTGTGTGCGCCCATTCTTTCGCAGGAGGCTGCCATCGAGGCGCTCAAGAACGGCACCCCTGCTGTGGAAAAAATGAAGGAGGCGTATCACCGCCGCCGCGATTTGATTGTGCGCCGTTTCAACGAGATTGGCTTGGACTGTCATTCGCCCAAGGGTTCTTTTTACGCCTTTCCAAGTATCGAGAAAACGGGGCTCAGTTCGATTGATTTCTGCAAGGGTCTGCTTGAAACGGAGGAAGTGGCGGTTGTTCCGGGCACGGCCTTTGGTGAAAGTGGGGCCGGTTTTGTGCGTGCAAGTTTTTCAACGAGTTACGATCGCATCCTCGAAGCCACCAATCGTATTGAGCGATACGTGGAGGCGGTAAAGGGATAGGCCCTGTTCGTCTGCTCCGTTTTTTCATCTGCGGTTTATCGCAGAATAATAATTATATTTCATGATTGATCCCTCACGCACCGTCGCCCTCGTAGGCCGCCCCAATGTGGGCAAGAGTCGCCTTTTTAACCGGCTTTGTGGGCGGCGTATGTCCATCGTTCACGATATGCCCGGGGTGACGCGGGATTTGATCTCAACGGAGGTAAATGACGATTATGTGCTTCTGGATACGGGCGGGATCGGGATGGAGTTGGAAATGACGCCGAAGCAGATTGCGAGTGCGGCAGAAGAACAGGTGGATTTTGCAATACAAGCGGCGAAGGTGGTGCTTTTGATCGTCGATGTGCGAAGTGGGCTGACTGCTCTGGATGAAATTGTAGCGGAGAAGCTGCGCCGTTTCGGAAGAACAGTGGTCTTGGTCTGCAACAAGGTTGATAGCGAAGAGGAAGAAGCGGACGGTACGGCCTTTGCAAGTTTGGGTTTAGGTGCGCCGGTGATGGTTTCAGCAGAACATGGCCGCGGTATTGGATTTTTGAATGCCGAGATTGAGCGGGGCCTTGGTCCAAAACCGGAAGGTAAGGGTAGCGCCCCCGATCCTCGGATTCGGATTTCGCTGGTGGGTCGCCCGAATGTGGGGAAATCCTCGCTTGGGAATGCCTTGTTGGATTCGACGCGTTTGATTGTATCGGATGTGCCCGGTACGACGCGTGATTCAGTGGAGTTAGATTTGGATTACGAACATCCCGATGGGGAGACTTTGAAATTTCGACTGAGTGACACGGCGGGTTTGCGTTCCAAGCGGAAGGTTGGAAATCCGGTTGAGTATTTCTCAAATGTACGGACGCAGCAGAGCATCGAACGATCGGATGTGGTCTTTCTGGTGATTGATGCGGCAGACGGGGTGACGAAGCAGGATCAGGCACTCGCGGGCGACATCATGGACGCGGGTAAGGCAATCGTGGTGGTGGTGAATAAATACGATAAGATTAAAGCGCGCTGGGAAGAGGAGCCTGTTTCAGGGTTTAAGAATTTAAAACATTTCCTGACGGAGTACGAAAATTCTTTACGTAAGCAGTTGTTTTTCCTGCCGGATCCTCCGGTTCTCTTTGTGTCCGCACTGGAGGGTTTTAAAGTGGATAGCATTCTGGAGACCGCTACGGGTGTTCAGGCGGGGCTCGATTTGAAATTACCGACGGGGCGTTTGAATCGCTTGATACAGGATATGTTTGAGGCGCGCGCGCCAAAATTGGTGGGGATCAAACGCTTCAAGGTTTTCTACGCGGTACAAACCGGGAATCGGCCCATCCGTATTCGTTTTTATTGCAATCGCGTGGAACGACTGGATCCGACCTACCGCCGTTATCTTGAAAAAGGTTTGGTGCACGAGTTTCAGCTCAAGGGTTGCCCGGTGCGTTTTGATATGGTGGGCAAGGACAAGCGTTATGAGGTGGGTGAAGGCGAGAATGCCCCGCGCCAAAGTCGTGAAATTCAAGACCAACATCGAGAGCGCAAACAGGGCGAGAAAGCCCGCGAGAAAAAACACCCCGAGCGCCGGGCTAAGGTCACCCAACGAAAAGCCGCACACAATCGCAAACCACGGCGTTAAGGGGTGCACGAAAAAACCGCCCGCGATCTGAAGACCGGGACGGTTGTTTAAAAGCTGAATAGAGTTTAGCTCTTGGCAGCCGTATAGTTTGCCTCGGCTGCGTTCCAATCGATGACGTTCCAGAATGCCTCAATGTAGGCGGGGCGAAGGTTTTGGTATTTGAGGTAGTAGGCGTGCTCCCAAACGTCAAGCCCGATGACGGGTGTGCCCTCGACATCGACGAGTCCCTTCATGAGTGGACTGTCCTGATTGGGAGTTGAGGTCACGGCAAGTTTTCCGTTTGCGGTCACAACGAGCCATGCCCAACCGGAACCAAAACGACTGGCGCCGGCAGCGGCAAAAGCGGTCTTGAGGGCTTCGAAGCCACCCAGTTCGGCATCAATGGCTTCCGCGAGGCTGCCGACGGGAGCACCGCCACCGTTGGGGCTGAGAATAGACCAGAAGAAGTGGTGGTTGGCGTGACCGCCGCCGTTGTTGCGGAAGGCACCGCGCACGGCATCGGGCACGCGGGACATGTCTGCAAAGAGTTCAATTGCGCAGGTATCTTCGAGGCCGGTGCCATCGAGCGCAGCGTTGGCTTTGGTGACGTAGGCCTGGTGGTGCTTGGAGTGATGGATCTCCATGGTGCGGGCGTCGAAGTGCGGTTCGAGTGCGTCGTAGCTGTAAGCGAGTTCGGGTAGTTCGTATGGCATAATATTTATACGGTTGTTGGTGTTGATTGAAAATAGAAGGGTGTTGAAA
>CBFHXZ010000023.1:0-20456 GCA_965659965.1 Coraliomargaritaceae bacterium | reverse complement strand
CTAGCGGAAGCAAACCGATGTGGCTTTCCGAAAAATACCCGGAAGTGCGCCGTGTTGGAGTTGACGGACTGCGGGAAAATTCGGGCAGCCGGCACAATCATTGTCTGAGTTCAAAGGTTTATCGTGACAAAACCCGCGCCATTAATACCGCCCTTGCGGAACGCTACGGTCAACACCCCGCGCTCGCGCTCTGGCATGTGGGCAATGAGTTCAGCGGGGAATGCCATTGCGAAGATTGCCGCGCTGCTTTCCAGAAATGGCTTAAAGCACGCTACCACACGCTCGACGCCCTCAACGATGCCTGGTGGAGCGCATTCTGGAATCATACCTACACTGATTGGAGTGAGATCCAAACCCATGATGCCAGCATCGATGCCCTGCAGCTCGATTGGATGCGTTTTGTCAATGAGCAGCACGTTTCGTTCATGCTCAATGAAATGAAACCCCTACGCGAGTTGGCCCCGGCGATTCCATGTACCACTAATTTCATGGGAACGCACGAAAGCACCGATTACTGGCAGTGGGCAGAACACGTGGACTGCATTGCCAATGATTTGTATCCCTTGCCGGATGATCGCGAAGACACTTGGCGCAATGCCATTCGTGCAGACTTCATCCATAGCATGATGCGCGGCATGAGTGGCGGTAAACCCTGGATGTTGATGGAATGTTCGCCAAGTTCAGTCAACTGGGGAGGCATTAATAAATTAAAACGTCCGGGTGTGCATCGGCAGGAGGTGCTTCAGGCGGTCGCCAACGGTGCCAGTACGATCCATTATTTCCAATGGCGCAAGGGCAGGGGTGGCTTTGAAAAATACCACGGGGCAGTCGTCGATCACGAGGGCAGTAACCGAAGCCGGGTCTTCCAAGACTGCGCCGCCATCGGTGCAGAACTGAAAAGCCTCGCTCCATTGGACGGGCACGATTGCCCAACAGCTGAGGTGGCTTTGCTTTACGACTGGGAAAGCCGTTGGGCGCTCAAAGCTTCCAAGGGTCCCAAGGTGCTTGAAGGGGAAGGGCCTTTTCCTTCAGACCTCTACAGCGAGACGTGTTTCGACCATTACGAAGCCCTAACGCAAAACGGTTTATCGGTCGATGTGGTTTCAACTAAATCAGACTTCAGTGATTACCAGGTCCTGGTACTGCCCGCACTGTATTTGGTTGAGGATTCCCTCGCTTCCCGCATTCGGGCTTTTGTTGATAAGGGCGGTCACGTGGTGGGCACTTATTTAACAGCCTATGTCGATTCAAGCAACCGTTGCCACCTCGGCGGTTTTCCTGGTGCTGGGCTTCGAGAAGTCTTTGGCATATGGAACGAAGAACTTGAAAACCTTCATGATGAAACACGGGTAACCGTAAAGGGCGAAGTTCAGGGCGCAGCGCGGGATATCGTCGAACGGGTTCATCTGGAGGGCGCAAGCGCGCTAGCACAAGCGGGATCAGAGTTTTACGCGGGGCATCCTTTGGTCACGCACATGGATCTTGGAGAGGGTTCTGCCGCTTACCTTACCGCGCGTTTGGAACTACCGGCCTTGTGCGCCTTCTATGAACGTCTGCTGGAAAAAGTCGGCTTGGAGCGCACGGTAGCATGTAAGCTTCCGCAAGGTGTTGTCTTTCGGAGGCGCGAGTCCGCTGATGGAACCCTGGTTTTCCTCTTTAACTATACCCGGGGAACGCAGCGCATCGAATTAGGCGAGGGGAAATGGTTCGCCTTCGATGAACCGGAGACTGTTTATGCCGGTTCGCTGGAATTGCCGCCCTATGCCACCCTGACTCTAAGGTTGTAGGGGCGGGGCTTTTGGGTCTTACTGTTGAAACGACCCAATATCCCAATGAAGCTTTTCAAAAACCCCAAGACCTCACGATTTCAACGCCTCGTTCTCGGCATCGCCTTGACTGCCGCCGCTACGCTGGTCAACGCCAAGCCAAACATCATTGTCATCTTTGCCGATGATATGGGTTACGGCGACATGAGTAATAATGGTCACCCGACCATCCGCACGCCCCATTTGGATCAAATGACGGCAGAGGGGCAGAAATGGACCAGTTTCTATTCGGCTTCTCCGGTCTGCACTCCCAGTCGTGCGGCGCTTCTGACGGGTCGTTATGCCGTTCGCAGTGGTATGGAATCAAAGGCTTACGGGGTACTCTTTCCGGACTCAACGGGCGGACTGCCAGCCTCGGAAGTTACTCTCCCGGAAATGCTCAAGGGGGCGGGTTACGCTACCGGTATGGTGGGGAAGTGGCACCTCGGGCATCTACCGGACTTTCTCCCGACTCGCCACGGATTTGATTCCTGGTTCGGCATCCCCTATAGCAACGACATGGATCTTGATCGACCTAAGGTCACAGAACTCAATGGTGGGAGTCTGGGTGAATGGTATACGGGTGTTCATTGGGATGACCCGAAGTCAGAATATTGGCAAGTGCCACTCATGGAAGGTAAGGAGATCTTGGAACGCGCTCCGGATCAAACCCAGCTAACAAAATCCTATACCGAAAAAGCCATCGATTTTATCGAGTCCCACAAAAATCAGCCCTTCTTCCTCTATCTAGCACACAGCATGCCACACGTCCCGCTCTTTCGTTCAAAGGACTTCGAGGAGGTCAGCACCGCAGGACTTTACGGGGATGTCATTGAAGAGATCGACGGATCGGTCGGAGAAATCCTAACCGCTTTGCGTGAGCACGGGCTCGCGAAAAATACCCTCGTGGTCTTTACTTCTGATAATGGCCCCTGGTTACAGTTCAAGACGCAGGGCGGCATCGCTGGGCCCTTGCGCGGCGGGAAGTTTGATACTTACGAGGGCGGTATGCGTGAGCCGGGGATCTTCTGGTGGCCTGGCAAAATACAACCGGCAATCATTCACGACATCGGTTCCACGCTGGATTTTATGGCAACCTTTGCCGCCCTTGCGGGAGTCGATGCGCCCAAGGCCGCAGTAGATAGCTTTGATCTCTCGGGCACCTTGTTGCAGGGCGAGAACAGCCCACGCAAGGAACTCTTTTACTACAAGAGTACCCACGTTGAGGCACTCCGTATCGGTAGCTTCAAAGTCCACTTTGATCCCAAAGCTACGCCCGCCGAACCGGCAATCACGGCCTGCTACAACCTCGACCACGATCCCGGGGAAAACTACGACCTTTGCGAATCCCAGGCGCACTTACTGCCGAACTTCATCCAGCGCCTGCAACAACACCGCGCCACTATTGAACCCGTCGAGGATCAACTCGCGAAGCGATAGCCAGATTGGGCTAACTCTTAAACCTTACTTTGCCTCAGCTTTGGAACTCAGGGCGTGCAGATTAAAGAGGTCGTAATTCGCATCTTCGACTACAGCACCGGAACTGACATAAGCGTATAGGTCCGCGTCGTACAACTGAGGCACTTTCAGGTCCCCGCTCAGAGTCGCCACCGTGCTGCCCTTGTCTACATTGGTCAAGGTCGCCTCGAAGCTCAACACCCCTGCTTTGGAAGATTTTGTAAGGGTAAATTCAATCTCCAGCTTGTCGCTCAAATCATCGGCGTCCGATGTGTCATCGCCAATCGATGCGTAATCGACGTTCTTTGAAAAGAATCCACCACCGCCTTTGCCGAAGACATAGAACTGATAACTTTCACTTTGTTGTGGGGTCTTTTGAATGCCCGCATACACAATCTCGCCGGCCTTGTTTTTCGCATTCGAGAACCCAACCCCGCCAAGCATGGTGGGCACTTTACCACCCATCACCATCGCAGGCAGGCCCTCAAAGGTGTAGACGATCCTCGCGGACCATGTGCTGCCTACTTCAAAACCTTTGCCGGTTCCCTTCTGAAGCAACGCTCGTGCTCCCCGACTATTCGGGTCGCGTCGCAAAACCCCCATTTCGGAATCTCCGGAACGCGGAAAATAAAGTCCGCCCTGGACGGACGCACCCTCAGCAAAATACGGAGCCGCTTTCTGGATTTTCTTATCAATACCACCACTTACATAACCTTCCGCAGCGCTGAAGTTCGTGGAAAAATCGAGATTGGCAAGAGCGGTACTCGCCAAGGTGAAGAGGAGACTCAGGAAAATGACTGTATTGCTTTGGCGCATAATTTAAATGGGTTAATTGAGGGCGTTACACGTGTAATTCACCACCGGCCTGCTTACTAGTCAAAAGAATTAAGCAGACTTTAAGGCAGAAACCACAAAGGAACAGGGTGGGGAATGTTTAAACATCGAACACTGAACGCTGAACACTGAAGGAACCACGAATGCTCGCAAATGAGGTAGGTTTCACTGGGGAACATTAAATCCCGAAATATTGAACCTTAAAGATTGAGTGCTGGAAGCTGAATGATCGATTTTTTTCGGGGAAGTTTGATGTACTTCAACTTCTCTCTGAGTACTCAGCGTCTCTGTTATGGCTACGACGAGACCAGTCAGAGGTCTATGCTCCGCTTCGGTTCTGCCGTTGTTGGGCGAGGATGTCCATGACGGCGGCGGGGGCTTGTTGTCGGCGGTAGAGGTCAGCCATGATTTTCATGGCGGGGTCGATGTGTTTGAAGAATTGTTTGTAAGCGGGGCAGAGATAGTTGAGGCCCCATTCTCCGTCGGGGGTGAAGGTGAAGCGGTGTTTGGGGCATTCGCCGTTGCAGGCAAAGCGGACGCTGCAGTCGCGACAGTATTGGGGGAGGCGGTCGCGTTTGGCCTCACCGAAGGCTTTGGCTTTGGGGCTGTCGGCGAGTTCGCTAAGGCTGTTGTTCATTAAATTCCCGAGCTTGTATTTGGGGTAAACGTAGTGGTCACAGGTGTAGAGGTCGCCGTCGTGTTCCATAGCGAGGGCGCGTCCGCAGGTCTCGGAGAAATAACAGAGACCACCGGTGACGCCGAGCCATTTGCTGAGTGCGACGTCGAAGAGTTGAATGTAGATTTTGCCGACGTCGCGCTTGATCCATGCGTCGAATATTTTGCAGAGGAAATCGCCGTATGCCTGAGCGGGTACGGCGAGGTCTGACATGCGGGGGGCTTCGCCGTCAGGGGGTGGGGTCTCAAGGTCAGGCGGGGCGGCAAAATCGAGCCCAAGTTTTGCGGCGGCGGTATCGACTTCACGTTCGACGATGGGGATGAATTGAATGTATTTGGAGCCGATGCTCTTGAGGAATTTGTAGATCTTTACGGGGTGCTGAACGGTGACGCTGTTAACGCAGGTAAGGGTGTTAAACTCGACTTCGTATTTGCGAAGGATGTTGAGTCCGCGCATGACGTCTTTATAGGAATCGCGACCTTTTTTGTCGACGCGGTTGGCGTTGTGGACGTCTTCGGGGCCATCGATGGAGAGACCGACGAGGAATTTGTTTTCAGCGAGGAAGGTGCCCCATTCGTCATTGAGGAGGGTGCCGTTGGTTTGGAAGGCGTTGGCAATGGTTTTGCCCCGGGCGTATTGTTTTTGAAGGGCGACGACTTTGCGGAAGTAATCGATTCCGAGGAGGGTGGGTTCACCTCCCTGGAAGGCGAAGGTGACCTCTGGTTCCGGTTGGGCGGCGATGTAGTCACGGACGAAGACTTCGAGTCGTTCGTCTGACATTTTCCATTTCTCGTTCTCGGGGTAAAATTGTTCTTTTTCGAGATAGAAGCAGTATTTGCAGTCGAGGTTACAAATGGGCCCAATCGCCTTTGCCATGACATGAAAGCTGTCGCTGGCAGGCTTGGAGGTTTCGGGGAGCATGTAGCGAGGGTTAGTCTTTGATTTGGGCAAAGCCCCACTCGAGCCACGGGAGGAGGGCTTCGATATCGGCGGTATCGACGGTGGCGCCACCCCAGATGCGGATGCCAGCGGGGGCGTCGCGGTAACTGCCGAAGTCGTAGCCGACGCCTTCTTCATCGAGGAGCTTAACCCATTGTTTGGCTTTGGCGGCCTGTTCCTCAGGAGGGAGGGCCTCATACCAATCGGCGGTAATTTTCAGGCAGATGGACGTATTGGAGCGGGTGGCGGGATCCTCGGCGAGGAAGTCGATCCAGTCGGTTTTTTCAACCCAGTCGGCGATTGCCTTGAGGTTGTTTGCGGAGCGCTCAAGGAGGGCTGGCAGGCCGCCGATGGATTCCGCCCAACGCAAACCGTCGAGGGCGTCCTCAATACAAAGCATGGAGATGGTATTGATAGTGGCGCCTCCAAAGATGCCCTTGATGAGTTTGCCGCCCTTGGTGAGGCGGAAGATTTTGGGCAGGGGCCATGTGGGGGTGTAGGATTCCAGGCGAGCAACCGCGCGGGGGCTGAGCACGATCATGCCGTGAGCACCTTCGCCACCCATGACTTTTTGCCAGGACCAGGTGACGACATCGAGTTTGGAATAGTCGAGGTCCATGGCGAAGACGGCGGAGGTGGCATCGCAGATGGTAAGGCCTTCGCGGTCGTCGGGGATCCAATTGAGGTTGGGGACGCGCACGCCGGAGGTGGTGCCGTTGTAGGTGAAGACGAGGTCATTGGAAAAATTGATTTTAGTGAGGTCGGGGAGTTTGCCGTAGTTCGCCTCGTGAAGGGTGGAGTTTTCGAGCTTCAGTTGCTTGAGGGCATCGGTGACCCAACCCGAACCAAAGGATTCCCAGGCGCAGAGATCGACCCCGCGTTCACCAAGTAGGGTCCACATTGCCATTTCGACCGCGCCGGTATCAGAGGCGGGCACAATACCGCAAAGATAATCGTCTGGAATACCGAGGACGGATTTCGATTTTTCAATGACGGCTTGAATACGTTCCTTGGCTGGTTTCGCGCGATGAGAACGGCCGACAAGGGCGTCTTTGAGGGCGGCATGTGACCAGTCCGGGCGTTTGGCGCAGGGACCGGAGGAAAAGAAGGGACGGTTGGGTTTGATGTCTGGTTTCATGAACAGTTCAAAGGAATAACTGATTGCGCGTCGGTGGCAACTCGACGGGTCGCTTACTTTTTCTTGGCGGCTTTTTTCTTAGGTACGCGCGGGGCGAATTCGAAACCGATTTCGCCGTTTTCAAAATCGAGCGTCAAATGTGCCTTAAAGGGCCGCTTGGTGCGACGAGAAACGAATCCTTCCAGCAGCGGTGTTTTGCCCTTGGTGAAAAGGTCTTCGATTTCTTCCGGTTGGAGTTCTTTTGAAAGGATGGTTTTGCCGAGGCGAAAGCCTTCGGGTGCGTCCTTGGTTTTAAGGGCGGGCAGGTGGTAGGCTTTTTCGGTGGCGTGAAGTTCGGCAGATGTACCGTCCGGGAGGGTGAGGGCTTTAAGGCGGGTCTTTTGGTCGAGGGGTTCGTCGAGTTCGAGCTCGTCCTCAAAGACAAATTCGGTTTTCCACTTACCGATTTTCCCAGTCTTGCTCACGGATTGCGCCAGTTTGAGGCCGGCGGAGAAAGGGCGGTTAAAGCGCGAGAGGAA
Source organism: Coraliomargaritaceae bacterium (assembly GCA_965659965.1). GTDB lineage: Bacteria > Verrucomicrobiota > Verrucomicrobiia > Opitutales > Coraliomargaritaceae > UBA7445. The sequence continues at coordinate 13,088 of CBFHXZ010000023.1, read as the reverse complement.
GCCTTCCATTTCAGGAAGGGCTTTGTCGGTAAAGAGGGTGGTCGCTTCGCTTTCGCTCAACTGACGGCCCGCAATGTATTTGGATATCTTGAAGGTACAGTCGACATCACGGCATTCGAAGGTGGCGTCGGTCTGTTTGAGACGTGGAGCGCCACATTCGGGGCAGGGGCACTCGAGGTCTGCAAAGACACGGTTTACGGCGGCCTGCATGTGGGTACGTGCCTTGTCGACGACCTTAATAGTGAAATCGTTGATTTCTTCCATGAACTGGGCGCGTTCAATTTCGCCCTGTTGCATTTTATTGAGTTTGGCTTCCCAGTCGCCGGTCATGGAGGGCGAGGTCAGGGCTTCCAGTTCCATTTCGTCACAGAGTTCAATGAGGCGGAGCCCCTTTCCGGTGACGTTGAGTTCGCGACCCTCGCGGGCAATGTATTTTTGACGGAGGAGGCCTTCGATGGTGGCGGCACGGGTGGCGGGGGTGCCGAGTCCTCGCTCCAGCATGGCTTCGCGCATTTCGTCATCGTCAATTAATTTTCCGGCACCTTCCATGGCGGAAAGGAGGGTGGATTCGGTGTAGCGCGCCGGTGGTTGGGTTTCTTTGCCGAGGGCATCGACGGCATCGGCTTTGGCGTCCTCTCCGGTTTGTACCGCTACGAGATCGTCCTTGTCACTGGCAACACCCGCCTTGCGACCGTAGACTGCGAGCCAACCGGGAACGACGAGGGTTTTGCCCCGAGTAAGGAATTGATCCTTTTCGGCACCGTGGTCGATGGTGGTAATACGGGTGGTGTTTTCAAATTCGGCATGGGGGTAAAAGACCGCGACAAATCGCTTGAGGATCATGTCGTAGAGCTTAGCTTCGACATCGCTGAGTTTCACTACGCGTCCGGTGGGAATAATAGCAAAGTGATCAGAAACCTTGGCGTTATTAAAGATGCGTTTGCTGAACTGGATAAGGCCCTGCTCGATGGATTTTGCCGCCCATTGAGCCGTGGGGTGCTTGGATGCGGCGAGTTCACGGGTAGTTTCGTGTACCTTGGCGATATAATCCTCCGGCAAATACCGTGAATCCGTCCGCGGGTAAGTGATCATCTTGTGCCGCTCGTAGAGGGACTGCGCGATGGAGAGGGTATTATTGGCGGTGAAAGGGGCCTCGCGCTGGAGAGTGGTGAGGTCATAGAGTTGGGGCGCAATTTGTTTAGCGGGTTTCTTTTCCTCGCTGACGCTACCTGTTTTATCTTTGCAGCGTGACTCAATGGTTTTGGCGGTAGCCTCGTCCCAAATGCGTTCAGCGCGTCCGTGAGGCTTGGCGGGATCTTTTTTGAAGTCGGGGTCAAACCAACGACTGGAGTAGCTGCCATTGGCAACGGAGAAATCTGCATGTACTTCCCAGTAATCCTCCGGTTTGAAGGCCTGGATTTCCTTTTCGCGGCGGGCGAGAATAGCAAGGGTTGGGGTTTGGACGCGTCCAGCAGCGGTGATATTAAAGCCGCCGTGGCGGGAACGGAAACAGGTGAGGGCGCGGGTGGAATTAAGACCGACGAGCCAATCCGATTCCGAGCGGCATTTGGCGGCATCCGCAAGATGGGTCATTTTTTCGCCGTCGATAAGGTTGCCCCATGCCTCCTGAATGGCTTCCGCGGTCATGGATTGCATCCAAAGTCGCTTAACGGGTTTGTTAATTTTCCCGATATCCATGATATATTGGAAGATGAGCTCACCTTCGCGGCCCGCATCACAGGCATTAACGATCATGTCAAATTCGGACTTTTTGGCAAGAGCGAGCACGTGTTTCAGGCGGGCGGCGGTCTGCTCGATGGGTTGCAGCTCAAAGTTCTTTGGTATAGCGGGTAGCACGTCAAATTTCCAAGGTAAATTCTTGCCGTTCGGCCCGGTTGGCATTTTCAATTCAACCAAGTGGCCAACTGCAGAGGTGATTGCAGCGGAGTCATTTAAGAAATATTGCGCGTCCCGTGATTTCCCTTTCTTGTTAAACTTACCCAACTGCTTGGACAAAGCCTTCGAGAGGTCGGTCGCAACGGACGGTTTTTCGGCGATTATTAGATATTTCATTGAGATCGTTCGTTCACCGCGAGGGTTTTGAGGCAGGAAAAAAGGGAGCTGTGGAGTGCCCAGTTGCTGGCATAATTCAGAAGGTAGTCAGCAAAGAAGACTGCATGTTCCTTGGGACAGGAACGGCAGATTGTCAAGACGCAGAGTGGAATTTGGTTTTTTGTGAAGGGGGTGCGCGGTGCTGCAGGGGATAAAAATGAAGGGTTTTGGTGCAATTGAAACTGGCATCCTGCGGGAATGTGGGGCAAACCATTAGTAGTTCCGATAACCCAGCTATGTCACTAAAAACGAAGATCGATGAAATGCGGGAAGACCTCGTAGAGCGGGGCAATGCCTTTGTGCAGTTTCTAGTGGATGTGGTCTACGACCGCAGGCAGCACGGACGGGCGGCCGAAATCACCGCGACGATTCTTTCGGTGCTATCCCATTTCTTTCACGGGCTGGTTCGTTTGCGGTGGTATTTATACGAAAATCGCATTTTACGGAACACGCCTCTGGGTTGCCTGGTGGTGGTGGTCGGGAATTTAACGGTAGGGGGCACAGGTAAGACGCCTGTGGTGGAGAAATTTGCGCGCACGCTACGTGACCGCGGGCGAAAAGTTGCGATCCTGAGTCGGGGCTACAAGAGCAAGAAGGAGAGTCTCCCGAGGAAGCTATGGCGTAAGTTCACCCACGGCGAACAGTTGCCTCCGAAGATCGTCAGTGACGGTGAAACGGTATTGCTCGATTCAGAGGTGGCGGGGGACGAGCCCTACATGCTTGCTCGCAATTTGCCCGGGGTGGTGGTGCTCTGCGATAAAAACCGTGTGAAGGCGGGATCGTTTGCGATACGTGAGTTTGGTTGTGATACCCTCATTCTGGATGACGGCTTTCAATACTTGCCGCTAAAGGGGCGCCTGAATCTGCTGCTGGTTGACACGACGAATCCCTTTGGCAACCAACACCTGCTTCCGCGCGGTATCCTGCGGGAGCCGATTCAGCATCTGTCGCGCGCCAGTTATATATTGCTGACGAAATCAGACGGTAATAGGGATGATAATTTACTCGAATTAATTCGCGAGCACAATTCGAGCGCTGAGATTATCGAGTGCGCGCACAAGCCGCAATTCTTGCAGGCGCTTGGGTCGGACGAGCAGTTACCCCTTGATACATTGGAGGGCGCTTCCATTGCCTCGTTCAGTGGTATTGCCACGCCGGAGACCTTTGAGGAGATGCTTCGCCGTCATGGGGCAGAGATTTGCTACAATAAACGCTTCCTAGATCACCACCGGTTCAGCGACCACGAAATTAAGGAAATTTTCCAAGAGGTCGCGGCGCTTGAATCGGTCAGCATGATCGTGACGACGGAGAAAGACGCGGTGCGATTGGCAGCGGGCTTGAATTCGCCCGTTCCCATTTATTACATGCGACTGGAGATCGATATCTTGTCCGGGCAGGAGGATTTCGATGCGGCGGTAGGTCGTATTTGTTTTCCCTCCCAAGAAATGGCTGAAAGTGAAAAACAACTCAAATAATTCCTAAAAAAACTACTTTAGGATTTACCGAGCGTATAAAAAGAATGAGTGTTTTCACTTTAGCATGAATAAACTGGCTCAGTCTAAGAATAAAACAGCAAGGCCCACATCCAGCCAAGATCTGGAGGTCAAAGACGGACAGATTATCTTCAACTCGGTATGGAGTAAACTAGTGGAAGAAATCGGCCAGGAGAACCTGCGTTTTCCGAAGGAAATATTTTGGCTGAACGGTGCACCGGGAGCGGGCAAGGGCACAAATACTGATTTCATCATGCGCTATCGTGATTTGACCGCTCCACCGCTGGTGGTTAGTTCGGAACTGCAAAGCCCTGAAGCGAGGGCACGCATTGATGCCGGGCAATTGGTGGGCGACCGCGAGGTGGCAGAGATTATTTTGCGTCGACTGCTCAATCCGGAATTTGAATTTGGTGCGGTAGTGGACGGTTTCCCGCGCACCAAGGTTCAGGTGGAATGCTTGAAGCATTTGCACCTCAAACTATCCGAGTTGCACTTGAAATACCGTGAATCCCTATACAGCGATTATTTCAAAAAGCCTCATTTCCACATTGTGGTTCTCTTCGTCGATGAAAAGGAGAGCGTCCGTCGTCAGCTTTGTCGCGGTGAACAGGCGCAGGCGCACAATGCCGAGGTCAAGGAATCCGGAGTGGGGGAATTGATTGAAGTGAGGCCGACCGACCTCAGTCCCGAGGCAGCGCACAACCGTTACCGAACCTTCAAGGAAAAGACCTACGATGCCTTGCAGGATTTGCGGCAAATTTTCTTTTACCATTTTATTAATGCCCACGGAACGATTGAAGAAGTACGCACGCGGATTTTTGATGAATTGCGTTATCAGGGTTCGCTGGAACTGGACGAATCGACCTACGAACGCCTCTCTCCCTTGCCCGTTGCCAGCAGCCTTTCGGTTCACGCCCGGCAGGATTTGGTGGATCGCCTGGATGCCTACGAGAAACGCGAAACCGATCTTTTCAAAGAAGTGGTCGAGGTTATTTTAACGGAATTTATGCCCATCGTGAAGCTTCATGCAATCTCAGGCACGGCCGTTATTAATTCAGAGAATGTGGTTTTCACAAAACCCAAGGCACTTGAAATGCTGATCGATATCTTTTCGGAGCGCGGCTATCACGCTATTGTGGATGTCAACAAACTCGAATTGCCGGACAGCATCGACCCAAAGACTTTTAAAATCAATAACACCATGAAGCGCGTCTTCCGCGTGCGCATCCGTTTTGAGGGTTCGGAAATACGCCGTGGTCGGTAGCTTGTGATGACCCCAGCTTGTTTGATTTGCCTCGAGCGGGGTGCTGTAAGCCACGGGCGTGCCATCGCCGAGGCCTTGGGCCTAAGTTATCAGGTAGCTGATTTTGACTATCAGTCAGCGTCCGTACGTGAACAACGGCGTTTTTATGCGGATAACTTAAAGCGGCATACCAGTTTGCTGCTTTTAAAAGAGACCGGTCTAAGCCTGATGACTGAAGTGGACGCGGTTCCCGTTGAGATTCAGGCAGATTTTTGTGATGCGACTACCGATTACCGACGCACGCATGGCGGTGGAAAGAGTCAGATGATCGCCAAGGCGGTCGGCATCAAGGGCGCGGGTCGACCGGGGGTGTTGGATGCTACGGCAGGTCTCGGAGCGGATGCCTTCGTTTTGGCAAGTTTGGGTTGCAAAGTCTATTTGCTGGAGCGCAACCCCTACATTCATGCTTTGCTCGCCGACGGTATCAAACGGGGCAAGGCGGCTGCGTCGGCTGAAATTCAGGAAGTGATGGAACGCATGCACCTTCTGCCTGCGGGGGATGCCCTTGAATTTTTGAAGTCCGATAACGCGGTACCCGCGGTGGACGTCATTTATCTAGACCCAATGTTTCCCGAGCGTGAAAAATCTGCGCGCGTTAAAAAGTCGATGCGGGTCTTTCACGATTTTGTCGGTGCGGATTTGGATTCGGATTCACTGCTCCCGCTGTCACTGGAGCGGGCGGCTTCGAAAGTGGTAGTCAAGCGACCGCGCCATGCCCCCGAGGCGGCGGCAGTGGCGCCCTCGCATGTTTTAATGGGGCAACGCAATCGATTTGATGTCTATCTAGCCGGGTCAAGGGCTCCCGCGGGTTGACCTAAGCGCAAAAATAGTACGATTTAAGCAGTAATGGATCCTAACTACCATAAACTCGCGTCACTCTTAACTGGCTTTTCCACTGACCTGCAGAAAGGGGAAAGGGTATTGATCGATGCTTACGATATTCCACAGGCAATGACAGTGGCGCTGGTGCGTGCAGCACGTGAACGGGGCGCGATTCCTTATGTTCAGATTCAGGATGCCCGCATCGGCCGGGAACTGGTGGAGGGAATTGAGGATGGGCAATTCGAGACGCAGGCGGAATGGGAACTTGCCCGCATGCAAAAAATGGATGCATACCTCGCGGTACGGGGATCGGACAATATTTTTGAAATGTCCGGCGTTGCACCGGAAAAACTATCTCAGGCAATGCGTGCCATGAAACCGGTGCTCGATCACCGGGTGAATAAAACCAAATGGGTTATTCTACGCTGGCCAACCTCCGCAATGGCGCAACAGGCCCTCATGAATACCGAGAGCTTTGAGGAATTCTTCTTCCGCGTCTGTACCCAAGATTACGCACGGATGGAGGCAGGCATGAAGGCGCTTGAAGCACGTATGGCGGCGGCGGATCAGGTAAAACTGAGCGGCCCCGGTTGCGACCTGCGTTTCTCCATCAAGGGCATCGGGGCAGTCGCTTGCGGTGGACGCCACAACATACCTGACGGTGAAGTCTTTTCCTGCCCCGTGCGCGATTCCGTTGAGGGGGAAATCACCTTCAACGCGCCCACCGTTTATCAGGGTGCATCCTTCGACCGCGTACATTTGAAATTCGAGAAGGGTAAAATCATACATGCGGAGGGAACGAACAATGAGCACTTGAACGCCATTCTGGATGCCGATGTGGGTGCGCGCTACATCGGGGAATTCGCCATTGCCTTCAATCCCCATATTCTCGAACCCATGCGCGATATTCTCTTCGACGAAAAAATCGCGGGCTCCTTTCACTTCACGCCGGGACAAGCCTACGAGGAGGCCGACAACGGCAACCGTTCGCAGGTGCATTGGGATATGGTACACATTCAACGTCCCGAATACGGAGGAGGGGAGATCTACTTTGACGGCGAGCTCATCCGCAAGGACGGGCTCTTTGTGCCCGAGGATTTGCAAAAACTTAACCCCGATTACCTGCTTCAGGCAGACAAGTAAGCCATGCCCGACAAGGACCCCATCATCGAGCTGCAACGCAAGCTCACCCACCTTGAGCGCCATGTTGAGGAACAGGACGCCGAGCACTACCGTCTTGCGCAAAAAGTCGAGCAGTTGACCCAATTGGTGCAACGACAGGCGGAAAAGATCAAATCATTGGAAGATTCCAGCGGATCCATGCCAGCCGACGAAAAACCACCTCATTATTAAAGCCCCGTTAAGACCGTGAAAATTGACAGCGCAGAATTCCGCTTTGGTTGTCCGCATTTCGAGGACATCCCCGTCGCGAGCCTGCCGGAATTTGCCTTTGTCGGACGTTCCAACGTCGGGAAATCCTCACTCATCAATATGCTGACCGGGCACAAGGAATTGGCGCACACCTCCCGCAAACCCGGCAAGACACGCTGCATCAACTTCTACGATATCAACCACCGCTGGCATTTGGTGGATTTACCCGGTTATGGTTATGCTAAGGTTTCAAAGGCTATGCAGCTCGACTTTAACCGTGACGTGAGTCAGTATTTGACCGCGCGTTCAAGCTTAAGCCAGATATTCCTCCTGGTAGATTCCCAGTTGGAACCGCTCGAGCAGGATTTGTATTTCGCGCAGTGGTTGCAGGAATGCGGTCTGCCGTATTCATTGATCCTTACCAAGACCGACCGCACCACCGGCAATGCGGTGCGCAACCACAGGGCACTATTTCAGACGGCATTCACCGAGTGGCAACTCAAGCCAACCGGGGTTTTTGATTGTTCCGCAAAAACAGGCAAGGGACGCAGTGAGATTCTACATTGGATTCATTCCCGCCTGCCGCGCAAATCTAAGAAGCAGCGCAAGGGCCCCACGATCAACTTGGACTGGATGAAATAATAATCCCCGAATGGGACTGGAAATTTCAAAAAATCCTCCTACCTTAGACAACGTGCAAGACTCTGAGAACAAACCCACCTCGACTGATCGCATCTATTCCATACTTGGCGCCATCTTCCCTAATTGCGGGGACGCCCTCCGATTGGTGGAACTCGGGCAGGAGCGTCCCCTTAAGCTGCACGAACGATTTGTCCTCGCTTACAACTCACCCCTTTGCCTGCACTGCAACTGCAAACGTGAGAAGTTCGACAAGGAACGCGAAAAATATCTTACCGCCGAAGCGACACGCAAGGGCTAGGGCTAGCTACAACCGAGGCCGCTGCCGCACTCGGGCAGGTGGGGTTACCTTACTTTGGGTGAGGAATTCCAATGGATCGGAGTCAATATCGCTGTAAAGTACTTTGAGGCGAGCATCTTGGTTGCGAGCTCCAAAAGGCCCGGGTACTTCAATATTGTTCTGCTCGCAAAAGAGAGGCTATAGATAGTTTTGAGCTCTGATCTGCATTTTCTGCCTCAGCGGCAGAAATAATTCAAGCGAGGAAGGAACGCGCGTTCTCAAAAAGCTTCAACCAAGGACCTGCCTCTCCTTCAAAGCTGTCCTTTGGACGATAGCTCATCTGAACGGAGCGGAAACAACGCTCAGGATGGGGCATCATAATGGTGACCCGTCCGTCTACCGTTGAGAAAGCGGTGGCGCCGTCAGGGGAGCCGTTTGGATTAGCGGGGTAGCTGCAGGCGGGCTGACCCGCCGCATCGATATAGCGCAAGCCGATGAGTTTCTGCTCGCGGCATTGTTCAAAATTCCCGGTGGTCGTGAAGTCGGCACGACCTTCGCCGTGGGCGACGGGGATGGGTAAGAGCGACCCCGCCATGCCGGACAAAAAGAGACTCGGAGATTCCAGCACTTCGACATTTGCGTAGCGCGCCTCGAATTGTTCGGAACGATTGCGGGCGAACTGCGGCCAAGCCTCCGCTCCGGGAATGATGTCCTTGAGTTGAGCCAACATTTGGCAACCGTTACAAACACCGAGACTGAAACTGTCGGACTTGGCGAAGAAAGCGGCAAATTGATCCTTGAGCGCGGCATTATAGAGAATGGATTTTGCCCATCCTGAACCCGCGCCGAGCACATCGCCGTAGGAGAAACCGCCACATGCGACCAATCCTGAAAATCCATCCAATTGAACGCTGCCAGCGAGCAAATCCGTCATGTGTAAATCGACTGCCTCAAAGCCTGCACGGTGAAAAGCGAAGGCCATTTCGTTTTGACCGTTGGTTCCTTGTTCGCGCAGCACCGCGATGCGGGGTTGTGAACCGCCAATATTGAAGCGCTCGGCATGTGATTTGCGTTCTGCCTCCGCGTCGTAGCTTGGCTGAATCAAGAGCCCGGTGTTATTTGGATCCGTGAGGGTCTCAAATTCTTCGCGGGCGCATTCGGGATTGTCCCGATTGGCTTGCATGCGGTAGGTGAGTTCAGACCAAGCGGCATTCAGCGCTGAAAGGGGCGAGGTAAACAGCGCCTTAGCGCGGCGAGATATTTTAAACTCTTGTTTGGCAGTAGTTTCTCCGATTCCATACACCAGCTCTGAGAGGCCGTGGGCATCCAATACGGAGTGAACCGAATCCAATTCACGCGGGTCCACTTCAAGCACGGCACCGAGTTCCTCCGCGAAAAGCGCGGCAAGAATGGCGTCCGGATTTTCCTCGGCGACAAGTGAATCCAAGGAAAGCTGCACGCCCTTACGGCCCGCTATAGCCATTTCTGCGACAGTAGCAAGGAGACCGCCGTCGGAACGGTCGTGGTAGGAGCGTAATTTGCCTTCCTTGACGAGAGTTTGGATGGCATCGAAAAAGCCGCGGAAATGTTCGGGGTTGTCGAGGTCAGGAACGGCATCTCCGAGCTGGTTGTAAACCTGAGTGAGAGCGCTACCGCCAAGACGATTGCGACCGCCACCGAGGTCAATCAGGAGCAATTGGCTTTCACCGGATTTCAGATCGGGGGTAAGGGTGTTACGCACATCCTGTACGGGTGAGAAACCAGTGACGAGCAAACTGAGGGGCGACACTTGTTTATGGGATGCGCCCTCGCTATCTTGCCAGGAACTGCGCATGGACATCGAATCTTTGCCGACGGGGATACAAATACCCAAGGCGGGGCACAACTCCATTCCTACGGTTTTAACGGTGTCATATAGATTGGCGTCCTCGCCATCCTCGCCCGCTGCTACCATCCAATTCGCAGAAAGTTTGATGTTCCCGATCGCGCCAATGTGTGACGCCGTAAGATTGGTCAGGCATTCGCCAATGGCAATGCGTCCCGAAGCGGGGGCATTCAGCGCGGCAATGGGCGTGCGTTCACCCATCGCCATGGCCTCGCCCTGATTGCTGTCCATGGAGGCGGTGGTTACTGCTACGTCCGCAACGGGGGTCTGCCAGGCGCCAACCATTTGGTCGCGATTGACCATGCCGGTGATGGTGCGGTCGGTGATGGTGATAAGGAAAGTTTTATTGGCAACTGCAGGGAAACGCAGCACCCGATCAATGGCATCTTCTAGCGTGATGTTTTCCGACCGAAAAGCCTGTGTGTTTACCGGTTTACGTTTCACCTCGCGCAGGAGCTTGGGCGTTTTTCCAAGCAACACATCCATCGGTAAATCAATGGGTGTGTTATGAAAATGGCTGTCGTGCAAGGTCAGGTGTCCGTCATCCGTGGCTTCACCGACAAGCGCAACAGGGCAACGTTCACGTTTGCAAAGCCCTTCAAATTCCTTAAAACGAGCGGCATCGACCGCCAAAACATAACGCTCCTGCGATTCATTACACCAAATTTCCATGGGGCTCATACTGCGGTCTTCGTTGTGAATATTTCGAAGATGGAATACCCCGCCGGTCGCCTCGACCAATTCAGGGAGGCCATTGGACAATCCGCCCGCACCGATGTCGTGAATAGAGCGCATGGGGTTGTCTTCGCCCAAGGCGATGCACGCATCAATGACCTGTTGGCAACGGCGCTGCATCTCGGGATTGCCCCGTTGCACGGAATCGAAATCGAGCGCCTCAGACTGACTACCCGCCGCAATCGAGGAGGCCGCACCACCACCAAGGCCGATTTTCATGGAGGGACCGCCTAGCTGAATAATAGCGGCTGTGGGCGGGATATCTTTCTTTTCGACATGTTCGCGCTTGAGATTACCCATGCCGCCCGCTGCCATGATGGGCTTGTGGTAGCCCCGGTGTTGCTGTTCGTGCTGGATTTGGAAAGTACGGAAAAGGCCGCAGAGTTGGGGGCGTCCGAATTCATTGCCGAATGCCGCGCCTCCGATGGGGCCTTCCAACATGATCTGGAAGGGGCTTGCCATGCGTGATGGGTGTTCCGGGAAATCGTTTTCCCAGGGCAGGGGATAGCCCGGTATTTGAAGGTGCGAGGTCACAAAGGCAGAGAGACCCGCCTTGGAGCGACCGCCGATACCCGTAGCGCCCTCGTCGCGGATTTCGCCACCCACACCGGTTGCGGCGCCAGGAAAGGGTGAGATCGCGGTGGGGTGATTGTGGGTCTCGACTTTACAAAGAATATCTAGGGTTGTTTCGGTTTTGCGGTATGCGTGTTCGCCGTGCGGGTCGACTTCCCACCATTTGCCTGGCACGCCCTCCAGCACGCCGGAATTGTCGGAATACGCCACCAGTACGCCCTCGGGATGCAAGGCGTGGGTGTTGCGGATCATCTTGAAGAGTGATTGCTCGCTGCGTTCACCGTCAACAATCCAGTCGGCATTGAAAATTTTATGCCGGCAGTGCTCGGAATTCACTTGGGAAAACATCACCAGCTCCACGTCGGTGGGGTCGCGGCCAATGCCCTGATAGGCTTTGGCGAGGTAATCGATCTCCTCCGCACTCATGGCAAGTCCCCAGTCGACGTTTGCCTGATGGAGTGCTTGTGCGCCTTCGGCAAGCAGAGGGACGATACGGTGTGGCGCGGGTTCGTGGTCGGCAAAGAAATCGGTAAGGTTTTCGTAGACCGCTTCGGTCATGCGGTCGTGCAGCACCTGAAGGGCGGAGCCTAGCTCAGGGGCGGCGACTTCTGCGCCGGCCGCATCGAGCAAACGATAATGGATGCCGTGCTCAACGCGCTTGATTCCATTGAGGGAGCAGTTGCAGAAAATATCTGTCGCTTTGGTGCACCAGGGAGAAATGGTTCCTTTTCTGGGAGTAACGAAGAAGCCACCGGGCCGGTTAAAATCACCACTTGCGTTGAGGAGTGCCTGCGCGCGTGAACGGGTCTCGTCGTCAAGCGCTGTGTCGATCTGGAGGATGTAGACGGCAAGGGCATCAATGGTAGCAACCCGCCCCGCACCCGGAGCGTCTGGTTGTTTGGCCTGATCCCCAAGCGCTGTGAGCAGCGCCTTGAGGCGGAATTCTGAAAGGATGGGTCGTCCCTGAAAAATGATTGCTTGCATAGAGATTGTTTCCAGAAAGTGACAGCTTGGTAGCCTGCCGCTTTTAGAACAACTCAAATTGCGCCCGAAGTGGAGATTTTCAGGCTTTATTCAAAGCTGCCAGCTGGGCGAGGATTGCCTTTTGGGCATGGAGGCGATTCTCGGCCTGATCAAAAATGATGCTTTGCGTGGAATCGAGGACCTCTTGGCTCACTTCCTTTCCGGCGTGGGCGGGGAGGCAATGCATAAAGCAGGCATTTTTCTTGGCGACCTTCATGAGATCGACGTTCACCTGATAGGGCGCCATCTGCTTTAAACGTGCCTCGGCCTCGGCTTCGTCACCCATTGAGACCCACACGTCGGTGTAAACCACGTCGGCATCCTGAACCGCTTGGGCGGCGTCGGTGGTCCATTGGTAATTATGCGGCAGGTCATTGTCCTTCAAGGCGGCATCCAGTTGGGCGGAGGGGGCGTAACCTTCCGGGCCCGCGAGGACAATTTCCATGCCGAAATAAGCGGCGCTAATGATCCAAGAATTTGCCATGTTGCAAGCGGTATCACCGAGGAAGACGACTTTCTTGCCGCGTAGGCTTTCAAGGTTCATGTCCTCAGGCGCGAAGCGTTCCAGAAGGGTGAAGAGGTCGGAATACAACTGGCAGGGGTGGTTAAAATCCGTAAGGCCATTGACGATAGGCATGGTGGCGTTGGCGGTGAAGCCTTCGATAATGGCGTGGTCAAAGGTACGGATAACGAGGCCGTGCAAATAACGGGAAAGGACTTTAGCGGAATCCGCAACGGTCTCGCCGCGCCCGATTTGGGTATTCTGGGCGTTGAGGACTATGGGATAGCCCCCGAGTTCGTTGATGCCGACTTCAAAGGAAACCCGGGTACGGGTACTGCTTTTGTAAAACA
>CBFHXZ010000022.1:0-21321 GCA_965659965.1 Coraliomargaritaceae bacterium | reverse complement strand
TATCGCCGTCACGGGCTTCGCGGGGTTCAACAATGACCATATCGCCGTCGTAAATTTCGGCATCGACCATACTCTCACCGCGCACTTGAAGGGCGAAGCTTTTGCGGCGGCTGTCAAAGCTGGCACTTTGGATATCCACTTGCAGGCGGCCAATTTCACCACCGGATTCAACGCGGTCAGGATAACCAGCGGCAATGGCGCCATAAACTGGAATATCGACGACCTCGGTGGCGTTCTGTGGCATGGTATCGGGTTCTTCCTCGCCAGGACGGTTAATGCGGAAGGTGCGCGCCTGGCCGGCAATACGGTGAATGGCGCCTTTCTTTTCGAGGGCGCGTAGATGACCCATCACCGCATTGGTACTTTTGAATTTAAATTGCTCCTGGATTTCGCGGATGCTGGGCCAGTAGCCGTTGCGCCACTCGTATTGGCTGATGAATTTGAGGATTTCTTCTTGTCGGGGTGTTAGTTCTTTCATGGTGAACAATTGTTTAGGTGAACGCTTGTCTAGTGTCAAGACCTTGTTTTTGAGCGACGGAATAAGGATTGAACAATTGGCGGGTCGCTTTTTCGTAGGGGTTGGATGTTTAATTTCAAAATGACAGTCTGTTGGGGGATGCTGCTGATGCTTCTGGTTGGCTGTGAACAGGCGGACCGTGCAGAACGTCCGGTAAAGGAGGCGCCGATTCCGGAGGATGCCGAGGTAGTGGATTTTCCCGAAGGCTCCTTTGGCGGGCGAATGGTGGAAACAATGGCGGGAGATATTGCGACGCTGAATCCGCTATTGATTGAATCGGTAGCAGGCTCGACGGTGATGGGTCGGATTTTGGACAGCCTGGTGACTTTGCATCCGGAGACGGGCGAGGTCATTCCGAATCTGGCGAAATCCTGGGACATTTCTGAGGATAACCTACAATACACCTTTCACTTGCGGCGGGGAGTATATTGGAGTGATGGGGAACCTTTCACGGCAGAGGACGTGCTCTTTACCTGGGAAACATTTTTTGCAAAGGAAAGGGATGCCTCGACTGGCGAAGTGGTAGTGGATGAACAGGGCCGGCCAAAATACCGCTTTCCCTCGCGTTCTACTTTTTCGCAACTGATCAACGGACAGGAGCCGAAAGTCGAGGCGCTGGATGCATACACGGTGCGATTCACGACGCCGGAGGTATATGCGCCGTTTTTGCTTTTTGGCGGAGGCGAGGAAATCTTACCGGAGCACGTACTGGGATCGGCGTTTGAAGCAGGCACGCTGCTGGAGGCTTGGAGTTTGGAGACCGCGATACAGGCGCCGGAGGAGATTGTAGGGCTGAACATGTTTGTCTTGGAATCTTATCGTCCGGGTGAACGGATCGTCTTTGCGCGGAATCCGAATTATTGGAAGGTCAATCCCGCGGGCGAGCGTTTGCCTTATGTGGATCGTTTGATTACAAAAATCGTGCCCGATGTGAACAGTAGTAATGTAGCCTTCGCTCAGGGAAAGACGGATTTTGAGGGGATTGCACCGGACAATGTTGCCTGGGTTAAACGCGGCGAGGAACGCCATGACTACACCGTGCTGGACATGGGGCCATCAAATACGACGAATTTCGTGTGGTTCAATTTGAACCCCGGCGCGGATGCGAATGGAAAAGCGTTTGTGGCGCCGCACAAGCTGGAATGGTTTCAGGATAAACGCTTCCGGCAGGCGGTTTCTTATGGGATTAATCGCGAGGGGATTGTGCGCGGGGTATTCTTTGGAAGAGCGCAGGTCTTGCACGGCTACGTCTCGCCGAAGCGGAAATTCTGGTACAACGATGCCATTCGCAAATACCCCTACGAGCCCGAGCGAGCGAAGCAGATGTTCCTCGAAATGGGGTTTCGATATGCAGATGGACAATTGCAGGATGCGAAAGGGCGTCCGGTGGAGTTCAAGCTAATGACAAATTCCAGTAACGGCCTGCGGGTCGAAATGGCAACTGTGTTCAAGGAAAACATGGCGGAGCTTGGGATTGCAGTTGAGCTGCAGTTTCTGGATTTCAATACGATTATAACGAAGACTTCCTCTTCGTTTGATTACGAGGCGTGTATGCTGGGCTTGGGCGGTGGCGCGCCGGATCCCTACGCGGGTAAGGACATTCTCATGAGCGGAGGTCGTCTGCATCAGTGGCACCCGCAACAGGCGGAACCGGCGACGGATTGGGAGGCGCGGATCGACGCGCTCATGTTGGAAGTGGGACGCCACACCGACGTTGAAAAGCGAAAGGCTTTTTATTTTGAAGTGCAGGAAATCCTCGCAGAACAACAACCCATGATTTTTCTGGTCAGCGCAAAGGATTACGTAGGTCACCGCAAGCGTTGGCAAAATCTCAAACCGACCTCGTTGGGAGGGCTCACTTGGAACATGGAGTCCCTTTGGGCGGAACCGAAACCGTGATCGCTTATTTGTTCAGACGCTTTCTTGCATTGATTCCGCTGCTGCTCGGAATCACGGGCTTGGTTTTCCTGCTGATGAGCCTTGCGCCCGGGGATTTTCTCACGCCGGTGCGCGCCCAACGGGATGTCTCGCCGGAACTGATTCAATCGATCGAGCAACAATTCGGGTTGAATCAGCCTTGGCATATCCAATATGTGAAATGGTTGGGCAATGTCGTGACGGGAAACCTCGGGCATTCCTGGGCGTTTAAAATGCCCGTGGTGGATTTGATTGGTCAACGCCTGCTGGCGACCTTCCTGCTCTCGGTTTCGGCGCTGGTAGTCGCCTGGGGTATTGCCATCCCACTTGGGGTGCTTGCAGCGATATACAAGGATTCCATCTTCGACCGAATTTCGGCTTTCCTTGCCTATGCGGCACTTTCCTTACCGGAGTTTTTCCTTGCCCTGCTCTTTATGTTTTTCGCGGCGCAAAGCGGGTGGTTTCCAATGGGCGGGGCGACTTCCATCGAATACGAATTCATGAGCACAGGTGGGAAGATTCTGGATCGCGCGCACCACCTGATCCTTCCGGCGTTGGCGCTCGGGATTGGTTCTGTCGCGAGTATCATGCGTATCATGCGCGCCAATTTTCTGGACGCTATTCGAGCGGACTACGTAAAAACCGCTCGGGCAAAAGGTCTGCGAGAACGGCGGGTCATGTTTGTTCACGCTTTGCGAAACGCCATCAATCCGCTGGTAAGTGCGTTCGGTTTTGCCTTTTCCGGCTTATTGAGTGGCGCCCTTATTGTGGAAATCGTCCTGCAATACCCGGGTCTAGGTCAATTGATGTATCAATCCATCCTGCGGGAGGATCAATTTGTCGTGCTCGCCTCGGTAATGCTCGGTTGCACCATGCTGGTTGCCGGCAATCTCCTGGCAGATCTACTACTCGGTTGGTCTGATCCACGCATCCGCAAAAATCGCAAATAACATGACAAGTCTGAGCAGCATCTTTAAAGCGACTTTCCGGCGACCCTTGGGGGCACTCTCGGGGGGCTTGTTGTTGCTGCTTTATTTGAGCGCAATCTTCGCGGAGCTCATTGCGCCGGCATCGACCAACGCTCAGGATTTGGAACGCACCTATCATCCGCCGACGAAAATAGTCTGGGATGGTGGACTGCGGGTACAGGCTTACGAGTTGGTGGATCCCTCGGCCGCCAGTTATGCGGCGATTCCGGGTGAGACTTACCCGCTTCGCTTCATGGGGCGCGGTTTCGAGTACCGGTTGCTCGGGCTCTTTAAGACCGACCGTCACCTCTTGGTATGTGATGACCCCAATGGGGCTTTTTATCTGCTCGGCAGTGATTCCACCGGGCGGGACGTTTTTTCGCGCTTGGTCTTTGGTTCGCGTGTTTCCTTGTTTATCGGCTTACTTGGGATCACGATTACCATGGTGCTCGGTTTTCTAGTGGGTGGCCTAAGCGGTTATTTTGGCGGGCGTACTGACTTTGTGGCAATGCGGGTTGTCGAGTTTATGATGGCGGTGCCGGGATTATATTTGTTACTCGCTTTAAGGGCAGCCCTTGCGCCGCATTTTGCTTCCGACCAAATGTTTTTTGTCATTGTGATTATACTCGCTTTCATTGGCTGGGCAGGGACGGCACGGATTTTAAGAGGGATGGCTTTGGCGATACGACAGCAGGCTTTTGTTATGGCGGCGGAAAGTATGGGGCAGGGGCCGCTTACCATTTTACGGAAACATGTGTTACCAAACCTACTGAGCTACCTTCTCGTGGCAGCGACGCTTTCGATTCCTGGGTACGTACTGGGTGAGGCGGCCCTGTCTTTTTTGGGTTTGGGTATCCAGGAACCCTCAGCCTCATGGGGCCTGATGCTTTCGGAAGCTCAAAACGTGAAAGTCTTTTACCTCAACTTCTGGTGGTTGCTCAGTCCGGGCCTCGCCATATTCTTAACCGTCATTGCGTATAATGTCTTTGGGGATGTTCTGCGGGATGTCGTTGACCCCCGTTCGCAAACACGGAGTGAATGATAGCTTTAAACACAGAGGAGCGAAGGAACCGAGGGGTTTTCAATATGTAAACATTAGCTGCGCTTCGCCGCGCCTTGTGTTGAATTTTTGTCTGCCCCGACTCATTGACGGTGTTGCTCGAGTAATCAACAACGCCAGCCGGAATTGATTGTTTGGTCCGCCTTCTAATAGACGTGACTTGGCTTGATTCTTGTGGTCTTTTTGTTGGGCTTTGTCATAAAAACACAAAAGCTTCTTAAAATGGTATGACTGACTTACTCCAAGTAAAAGACCTACGCATGGCATTCCCCAATGTTGAAAGTGAGAACGAGGTCGTGCATGGGATTGATTTCACGGTAGACGCCGGTGGTCAGACGGTGGCGCTGCTGGGTGAAAGCGGGAGTGGAAAGAGCGTGAGTTGTCTGGCGCTTACGCGTTTGTTGCCGGAGGGTGGAGCGAGTCGATTGAATGGTAGTATTCGTTTTGAGGGTCGCGAAGTGCTTGAAATGAATGCAAATGAATTACGTGCGTTGCGTGGTGCGGGGATCGCTTATATTTTTCAGGAACCTTCGGCTTCTCTGAATCCGGTCTTTACAGTGGGTCAGCAAATTTCAGAGGCGGTAAAGTTGCACCGTCCGGATTTGAAAGACGTGACCGCGAGGGTCGTAGAGTTGTTGGAATTAGTGGGGATTCGTGATGCCGAAAAACGCCGCAAGGCCTATCCGCATGAGATGAGCGGAGGGATGCAGCAGCGGATAATGATAGCCATGGCGCTTGCCTGCGAACCGAAATTGCTGGTGGCGGATGAGCCTACCACTGCGCTCGATGTCACGATACAAGCGCAAATCATGGATTTATTGCGTGAACTGCGCGCGAAGCTGGGAATGAGTATCATCCTTATCACGCATAACTTCGGAATCGTGAAAGGTTTCGCGGATGAAGTGATGGTGATGTATCAAGGCAAAATCGTGGAGCGCGGTCCGGTGGATGAAGTTTTGGAAAACCCGCAGCATGCCTACACCCGTGCCTTGATTGCCTGCATCCCTCGCTTGGGCGAGACTCGCCGCCGCTTGACAACTATTGGCGAAGAGATGGCCTAGGGTGAGTTGACCTAACGAAATTGGTTTTGCTCAGATCGATAATGATAGCCTGCAGCTTGGAGGCGTTCCATTAGATTGGCTGGATTGAGGTCGTGGGTACGGCAAAAATCGCTAAAGGAATCGCAGTGGTTGCGCAGGGCAGTATTAACCAAGCCGACCAGTAAATGGGGGTCCATATTTCTGTAATTACTAAAATCCATCCCGCAAACAGTATGAAATCGTGGAAGTTTCAACAAGTGGATTTTTCAGCCTTATGGGGTTGAAGCAGGCCCTGAAATCCCTGAGGCTGTTGGAGTGATGGACGAGCCAGTAACCGAAAATGAAGCCTCAAAGCCGCTCCTCAAGGTGTCGGGACTGAAGGTACATTTTCCTGTTCGCGCCGGAATATTACAACGGGTGGTGGATCATGTCCGGGCGGTGGACGGCATTTCCTTTGAGGTGCCGCGTGGAAAAACCGTGGGTCTGGTCGGTGAGAGTGGGAGCGGCAAAACGACCACCGGACGGGCGATTGCACGGCTGGTGCCCGTTACGGCCGGGAGTATTGAGTATGACGGCCACGAGTTGGTTGGCCTTAGCAATCGTGAATTCTTCCAGTATCGCAAAAAAATCCAGGTCATCTTTCAGGATCCCTTTGCCTCTCTTAATCCACGGATGACGGTTTACGGTATTATCGCTGAACCCTTGGAGATACATTTCAAGGAGTGGGGTCCTTCGCAAAGAGAGGAACGGGTTGCGGATCTCTTGAACAAGGTCGGGCTTGAGTCGGAGGCGATGCGGCGCTACCCGCACCAATTCAGCGGCGGTCAGCGTCAGCGTATTGGGATTGCACGTGCTCTGGCGGTGGAGCCGGAGTGCATCATTTGTGATGAACCGGTAAGTGCGCTGGATGTTTCGGTGCAAGCGCAGATTGTAAATCTCTTACAGGATTTACAGGAGGACTTGGGGCTTACCTACCTTTTTATTGCGCACGACCTAGCGGTGGTGGAGCACATCAGTGACGAAGTGCTTGTAATGACCGGCGGAAAGATTGTGGAACAGGCAAGCGCAGAGGCGATTTATCGCGACCCGCAGCACCCTTACACCAAGGAACTACTGGCGGCGATCCCGGAGCTTTAACCCCCTAAAAAATACCTATGCAAAATATACTACTCAAAGGCATCCTGCTCGCCACAATGCTCTTCTTGTCTGCTTGCGCAACGAATATGAAGGATAGTGGTTCTACGGCTCTCATTTACCTGGAGGCCGCCGCTGAAATCATAAATCCTTATTAACGTACGCGTATCGGAAGTACAATTTCCGCTTGGCCAGGCGCTTGGATGTAGAGTTTGCCTGCGCCCGGTGCGTCGCCTTGTACGCTAATGCTGGCGGTACGTACACCTGCCGGGATGAAGACTTCAGGCATGATGACGCTTTGCGAAACATCGGTAGTGACCTGAATGGGCAAGCCGACGGAAGGAGCGGATTGACTGAGCTCAAAGGCAAGGGCTTGGCGCTGGCCCGAGCGCAGGTCGATACTGGAAGGAATGACTCGCAGGGTGTTATTATCCAAGGCGCGCATCACTGAATCCGGAGCGGTGACGCTCAAAGTATTCAGGCTTGTTTGAGCCTTTTGTATTTTGTTGGGCGTGTTGTCTTTGTGGAGCTGATATTGCATCTCAAAATAGTAGCGTGCTTTGGAGCGGCTGACTGGAAGGCTGTACTCGTATTCATAAAAACCACCTCCGTCCGGGTGGGGCGTCATGCGGTGCGTCTCGCCATCAATCACGACAAAGGTTTGGACGGAATTGCGATTTACGAGAGAATCCGTTAAGGCAACTCGTGCGCTAAGGGTATAAAGCCCCGAGGCAGAACGCGGTACTGTTTCCGGCGTGGTGTTGAGAATTGCGACCGAGCAACCACTTAGAAAAAGTGCCGTGATTAATGAGAAGAAAGGAAAAATGCGCTTGGCTTTCATGTAACTGGATGAAGTTATGTTCTCGGATATGTCTTCGCAAGCAAAAGAACCTCAAGCACTCGGCTTGTATGTTCATGTACCTTTCTGTGCGTCGACTTGCGATTTTTGTGCCTTTTATCAGGAAAAACCGCGACGGGGGGATCTCGAGCGATACCTCGCAGCCATGGAGCTGGAATTCGCGAATCTGCCAAAAGACCGCGCGGTTGAGACGGTCTTTTGGGGTGGGGGTACGCCGGGCTTGCTAGCTGCCAAAGACCTCGAACGCTTGGGGCAAGCCCAGCTCAAAAATCTCGTCCAGCTTCCATCTGAGTGGACCGTTGAAATGGCGCCTTCGACGGTCAAGCCCGATAAGTTGGCGGTGCTACATGACATGGGCGTGACCCGTATTTCGATGGGGGTCCAGAGTTTCGACGCGGGACTTCTGGAATCTTTGGGCCGCTTACACCAGCCCAAGCAAATTTATCAAGCATGGGAACATATTGAGGCGGCAGGCTTTGCGCACACCAACCTCGACCTCATCTTTGCGATTCCAAACCAAACGCCCGCGCAATGGGAGGCGGACATTCGGGAAGCTGCGCGCCTCGGCCCGGATCATATCTCTACTTATTGCCTGACCTTCGAGGAAGATACCGCCCTTTATGTGAAGCTGTCGCAGGGCAAGGTACGAATCGATGACGAACGCGACGCGCAATTTTACGAGCGTGGCTGGGAGCTGCTTGCTGAACTGGGCTATGAACAATACGAGATTTCTAATTTTGCTAAACCCGGCGGTGAATGCCAACACAACCTAAACACTTGGCGCATGCACGAATGGATGGGCTGCGGTCCCTCGGCTGCCAGCCAATATGCGGGGCAACGCTATCAACGTCCCGCCAATTTAGAACAATGGCTTGCCGGGATGGAATCAGGAGCGCCGCCCCGCGAGGACGAAGTGGTCCTGAGTGAACGCCTCCTCTTAACGGATGGGGTGGTTTTTGGACTACGAATGAACGGTGGTATCGACCTCGATGAGCTCGGGGTTCGGTTTCCCGATGCGGGGGAACTCGGTTCACTGGGCGCACAATTGGAGAAATACCTCCATGAAGGCCTTTTGAATGAGGTGGATGAGAAGTTTAGCCTTACGCAACGGGGTCGACTCCTTGCGGATGCAATCGGCAGCGATATTTTGGAGCTAATGAATTAGATATTTCTTGTAAGGAAAGCTGCTTTAGAGTGATTTAGAAACATGCGTCACTTTACTGTTTTACTCATTTCCCACTTTATAGCGTTAACTACTGCTTTTGCCGTGATTGATGTTTATGTTGAAACCATCAACTCCAGTTCGCCGTATTATAAGTTTTATTCAGATAATACCAAAACGACTGAGTATGATTTTTTTGGCGGAACTGACACCTTGAATGTCAATCAGAGCTACCGTTTTTTCCGCGAAAGCACCGCGACGGGGCACCCTTTCTTCATCAGTGATGATCAAGTCAATGCTTCGAATTTGACCAATGGCAGCGGCCCAAGCTCCGACATCAGCCTCACCGGTAGCGGAACTTACACTAGCGGAATAGGCGCCAATCAGGAACTGACCCTCAGTTTCAACAGTGGCTTCGACATTGAAAGCGACAAACTGTACTACTATTGCACTGTGCATCCGTCGATGGTCGGGCAATTCACGGTCGTACCCGAACCATCCACCTATGCGCTCGCTGCTGGCGGATTGGCACTGGGTATTGCTATTTATCGCAGGCGCCAGCAACAATTGTAGCATCATTGTGCGATCAACTGCTAAATTAGCAATTAGGCCAAGCTAATAAGAAAGCTACAAGTTTCGATTCTTGAATCGCTTGCGATGCTTTGTGATGCGTCCGGTAACGCGTTTGCGCCAAAGTCGAAAACTGGCGGGCTTGAGGGAGCGGCGCATGTGATCAATCACCTGCGCTTCGGAAAGTCCGGTTATTTCGCGGATGTGGTCGAAGCTGGTGCGGTCGTGCCATGCCATGCGGATGAGGGCGTCGGAAGCTTGGGGGGGAAGTTTGGGGCTTTTCATGATAGGGAAGCGCGTTTGCGGCGGCAGGCGTCGGAGCAATAGCGTACGGATTCCCAGCATTCAGCCCAGCGTTTGCGCCAAGTGAAAGGGCGATTGCAGATAGGGCAATCTTTAGTGGGAAGGTTTGCTTTGCGGACGGTTTTGTTGTTGCGACGCACAGTAGAGTAAACGCTCGAAGGGAGGCGTCCTTTCAAAAATCCTGAAAAGGGGAAGGTCTAGTCGTAGCGCCGCCTTAGATTGGTGGCGAGGATGCCGAGGGCTTCGCGGTATTTGGCGACGGTTCGGCGGGCGATTTTGATGTCCTTTTCCTGGAGCAAATTGACGATGGCCTGGTCGCTAAGGGGTTTGGCGGGGTTTTCGTCTTCGATGAGCTGGGCGATCATGTCTTGGACGGATTTGTTCGAGACGGCATCACCGGTGGCGGATTTGTAGCCGGTAGTGAAGAAGTATTTGAAGGGAAAAGTACCGTGAGGGGTGCGAATGTATTTATTGGCGGTGGCGCGACTGATGGTAGTTTCGTGGACGCCAACAGCTTGGGCGACGGTGTTCATGGTGAGGGGGCGCAGTTTGGCGACGCCTGCTTCGAAAAATTCGCGCTGATGGAGGAGGAGTTCGCGGGTGATGCGTTCAATCGTTTGTTGGCGTTGCTCAATGGAATTGATCAGGAATTTCCCTGAACGCAGGCGCTCGAGCAGGAATTCCTTTTCGGATTTACTGAGGGTGCTTTTGGCGAGCATCGCTTTATAAGTGCTGTTGATGCGGAGTTTTGGGATGTAATCGTTGTGCAGGTGAACTTGCCATTGATCGTATTCGTCGAGGAAGACGGTAACATCAGGGTCGACGACGGTGTTACTGTCAGGTGCAAAGCGTTTGCCGGGGGCCGGATCCAGGCTTCCGATTTGGGTAATGGCGTCTTGGATTTCGTCAGGTTTGGCATTGGTGAGTCGGGCGAGTTCGGGGATGCGTCGACGCACGAGAAGCTTGAAATGTTCGCATAGGATTCGGCGGGGAAGGCTATCCGTGGCCTCACCGAGTCGGGCGAGTTGGGTATCGAGGCAATCCTGAAGATCGGCGGTGCCGATGCCGGGAGGATCAAAGGTTTTGAGGAGCTCGGCGGCGGCTTGCATGAGTCCTAGGGGAAGGCGCGACTGAAGGGCGCAATTGGAAAGGCTCTCGGTTAGGAATCCGTGATCGTCGAGGCTTCCGATGAGGTAGAGGAGGGCTTCGCGTTCGCTTTCGGTGCAGTTGGTGAGCTCGGCTTGCTGGATGAGGTGTTGTTGGAGGGAGGTGTCGAGAACGAGGGAATTGAGGAAGTGTTCGCGGCGGGCCTCGTCTTCGGTGCTGTAGTTGTTACCGCTGTTTTCTTCGGCAAATTGTTGTCGGAGGTCTTCACCGATGCGGTCAAGAGCAGAGAAATCTTCGGCATCAAAGTTGAGTTCGTCGTTTTCGCTGGCACGGTCTTCGTCCTCGTTTTGGCTCAAATCCTCAACGCTGATGTTATCAAGGGGGAGTTCTTCGAGGAGCGGGTTGTTTTGAAGCTCTTCAAGTATGGTGGTACGCAAATCCGTGGCGGGTGCTTGTAGGATCTTTAGAGAATTGCGCAGTTGCGGTGCCAGTACCTGAGTCTGGGTTTGTCTTTGGCTTTGTTGAAACTCTTGTGCGCACATCCTACATCTAAAATAAAACAATTTTTTATAAAAAAAACAAGTTGTTTGTGATTCTAGCACGAAAAATGCTCTTGTTTACACATAGTTGACAGATTGGCACTTTTTGCCTCTTTTTTATGTTATGTTAACTCTTACTGAATCAGCGGCTGAACAAATTACCCGTCTGCAAGCGGAGCAGGTCGATCCCGAGCACCGTCTTCGCATTTTCGTGGAAGCGGGGGGGTGTTCTGGTTTTGAATATGGTATGTCTTTTGCGGCTAAGCAAGAGGGCGATCAGGAGTTTGAGGACAAGGGAGTTCGCTACTACATGGATGCGGCGAGTACAGAATACATGAAGGGCAGTGTCGTTGAGTTTGATGATGGTCTGCACGGGAAGGGTTTTCAGATCATGAATCCCAATGCCACAAATACCTGTGGTTGCGGTCGTTCCTTTAATTAGTTTTCACGGCGCAGGTTTTGTGCTGTGGCCGGGAAATTTTATGTTTTCCAAGTGGGGGCAATTTCGCTAAATAAGAAGGTATGTCGCAAACACCGCCACCCTTTCACTTTGAGAAAACTTTCCCGCTCGGGGACGATGTCACGGAGTATACCTTGTTGACGGATGAATTTGTTGAACGGGCTGAGTTTGAGGGTCGCAGTATTCTAAAGGTGGATCCAAAGGGCTTAAGCTATTTGGCGGAGACTGCCATGCGTGAGATTGCATTTAAGTTGCGGACTTCGCATCTGGAGCAGGTGGCTGCGATTTTGGAGGATTCGGAGGCAACGGAAAACGACCGCACTATTGCGCTTACGCTCTTGCGCAATGCTGAAGTCTCGGCGCACGGCGTCTTGCCGTTTTGTCAGGATACGGGAACCGCCATTGTTCTTGGGAAGAAAGGGCAGGGCGTATGGACTGGCGGGGGCGATGAGTCGGCGTTGGCAGAGGGGGTTTATAATACCTATACGAAAGAGAATTTGCGTTACTCGCAGACAGCGCCCTTGAGCATGTATGAAGAGGTCAATACGGGTTGTAATTTACCCGCGCAGATCGACTTGCTTGCCACGGATGGAAACGCCTATGAATTTTTGTTTGTGGCGAAGGGTGGCGGTTCGGCGAACAAGAGCTTCCTCTTTCAGGAAACGAAGGCGCTTTTGAATCCGGCGAATCTGGAAAAGTTCTGCATTGAGAAAATGGGGACGCTGGGTACTTCGGCCTGCCCGCCGTACCATATCGCCATTGTGATTGGGGGAACTTCGGCTGAAACCACCATGAAAACGGTTAAGCTCGCCTCGACGAAATATTACGATTCCCTGCCAACAAGCGGGAATAAACACGGGCGTGCTTTCCGCGACAAGGCGCTGGAGGCAAAGCTTCTAGACTACACGCGGGAGATGGGTTACGGGGCGCAGTTTGGCGGTAAATATTTTGCTCTGGATATTCGGGTTATTCGTTTGCCGCGCCATGGGGCTTCCTGTCCGGTGGGTCTCGGGGTTTCCTGTTCGGCGGACCGCAATGTGCGCGGGCGAATTGACGAGAAAGGGATTTGGCTGGAAAAGCTGGAGTCAAATCCAGGGCGTTTTCTTCCGGCAGAAGGGAGTATTGAGAAACCAAAGGATCCCGTTGCGGTGGATCTCAATCGCCCCATGAAGGAGATTCTGGAAGAGTTGAGCGCTTATCCGGTGGCAACGCCCTTGTCTTTGACTGGGAGGATTGTGGTGGCACGGGACATGGCGCATGCAAAATTACAGGAACGGTTGGATCGTGGTGAAGGTCTGCCGGATTACATCAAAAACCACCCGGTCTATTACGCCGGGCCGGCAAAGACTCCCGAGGGCAAAGCTTCAGGTTCTTTCGGACCCACGACGGCGGGTCGAATGGATGCCTATGTGGAGCCTTTTCAGGCGGCGGGTGGTTCGATGATTATGTTGGCAAAGGGTAATCGCTCTCCGCAGGTGACCGAGGCGTGCAAGGCGCACGGCGGATTTTACCTGGGGTCTATTGGCGGTCCGGCGGCATTGCTTGCAGAGCACAATATCAAACGGGTCGGGGTTTTGGAATATGAAGAGCTGGGTATGGAAGCGGTTTGGGAGATTGAAGTAGCAGATTTTCCCGCTTATATTCTCGTGGACGACAAGGGGAATGACTTTTTCTCGGAGGTGCGTGAAGCCTGTGACAAGTGCGCATTGAAGGCGTTTGAAGCAGCGCGTGCATCCAATGCATGAGCATAACTATTATTAAGGCATGGCTGAAAGCCGATATCTCCTAATTGATGCGTATAATGTGATTTGCGCGACGGAATCGCTGCGCAAGCTGATGTCGGGGCAATTGGATGCAGCGCGTGATCAATTGGCGGAATTAGTACGACCCATTCATGACGCCGAGGGCGTTCGGGTGGCTTTGATTCTGGATAGTCGCAATGAAAGTTTAGAGGTGGAGCATCCCTACGAAGTTAAGAGCTTTGAATTTCTCTATGCGCCGGCTGCGTTGACGGCCGACGGGGTGATTGAACGGATCGTGAACCGCGCGCGGGATTCAGGTATGGTGAACGTTGTAAGTAACGACAATATGGTGCGTGAGGCGACCCGCGCCAATGGGGCGATGGCTTTGCGACCCGAAGAACTCTTTCGCTGGGCAGAGGCTTGTGCTGAACGCTTAAGACAGGATCGTCACCGTTATAATAAGAAAAACGCGCAAGTTTTTCGCAACAATCTGAATATAGATTTGGAGCTTTGAGGGAGGGCTGAATGACACAAGCAAGACATTTAGAGGAGCTGCAAGGATTATACGGCACCTTTACAGTGTCGGAACGGGTCTTGCAGCAGATTTGGTTAAGGCAGGATTTTGGGGGTGATGATTTGCGGACGGCATCGGGTAAGGCTTTGGAAATCCTAAATCCTGGAAATTGGAACCACGGAGGCGGGCCGGATTTCAAGGACGCCAGCATACGCATCAACGGAGAGCTGCGAGTCGGCGATATCGAAGTTCATTTCAATGCGGTAGATTGGCGCTTGCATGGACATGATTCGAATCCAGATTTCAATTCCGTAATCCTGCATGTGGTTTTGCATGAACCCAAGCCGTTAGGGCGATTTTCAAAAGGAGTGAAAACCGAAGAAGGAAGACCTTTGGAGGCTTTTTGTTTACTGCCCCAGCTGGATCGTGATTTGGAGTCGTATGCTGAGGCAGCCGCCTTGCGCGAGATGGAGTCAGTTGAGGATTTGGAATGGGTGAATGTTTACATGGGCTTACCTGAGGAGAAGCGGCGCGCTGTGCTAGAAGCGGCTGGTCGCCTTCGCTGGCAACAAAAAGTCGCTTATGCGGGTAAGCGTTTAAAAACAGAGGGTTGGTCAGCGGCCTGCCATCAATACTTGTTAGAGGTTTTGGGTTACAGTCGTAACCGTGCCCCGATGTCTAGAATTGCGCTTCGTTACCCACTGGAATCATGGGAGGCGAGAGCGGTGGATGCCGGAAAAGCCTATGATTCGGAAAAGGCTAGCTGGGCGTGTGGAGGTCAGCGACCGGCAAATAACCCCCGTCGTCGATTGGAGGACTATTCGCGTTTTGTTGCAATGAAGCTTGGTTGGCCCAAAACCTTGCGGGAGGAATTGACGAATTGGCCAAGGATTGAAGCCGGGAGTTCGACTTCCCTTTTCAGGCGACGAACGCAGCTTGCCTTTCGGCAGCAGAGAATTCATGAAGCACTGTTGTTGAAGCTCGCGGGGGTGTCGCGGTGTAACAGTGCGGTGGTGGATGCCTTTTTACCATTGGCGCAGGCGGATGGGGTACTGGAGGCTTTTGGGTATTGGTGGCATTGGCCGCCGGGGGATCGACCGGATGCACAGATTTCCTTTTTGAGGCAGGCAGGACTCTGCAACCGCAGGAATCCAATTTGCAACGGCTTGGTGCAGGGTGTTTTAGAGCTCTTTGTGAGAGGTGATTGGAGCAGTGATTGCATTGACCTAAGCTAAGATTGCGCTATGCAATGGAAATATGGCAGGTTTCGATGAGAATATCGTACGTGAGTATTTTGAGGTGAATGGATTTTTCGTCCGTCAGCTTCGAAAATATTCGGTACAGTCGCGCAAGAAGCGTGCGGACGAGGAAATCGATATGGTTGTCTTTAATCCGGCGGTCGCGGGTGGTGCTGGTGAGTCCTCGAGCTTTCAGCTTTTTTCCGGTGACGTGGCGCGCATTCGTCGGGCGGTAGTAGTTGTAAAGGGTTGGCATACCTCGCGTTTTACGCCGGCGATGCTGCGGAGTAGTAGCAAGATTTTTGATTTCCTAAAAAAGGATGTTCTAAATAAGGCGGAATCTTATTTTCGTTTTGATGAACCCGGTGTCGATGAGGCGGTTGCTGCTGAGGCTGCGTCTTTTTCCAAGATTTTGGTTTTGCCGGGTTTGCCGACGGCGGATCCATTGCGGAGCGAAAGCATTGAGCTTTTAAAGGAACGAGGGATCGATGGGATTATCGCTTTCAGCACAATTCTTGAAAATCTCTTGCGTCATGTGGAAGTTAACCACAGTTACCAGAAGTCCGACCTGTTGCAATTGCTCCGCATCCTGAAACTCTACGATATGGTAAAAACGCCACAGATGACCCTGTTTAACTAGAAATTCAAAAAATGGCTATACACGCTACTGCAATTGTTAACGATCAAGCCACCCTGGGTGAAGGATGCACTGTGGGTCCGTATGCTATTATTGAGGCAGGGGTTCATCTGGGGCCTGAGTGCACCATTGCATCCCACGCGGTCTTGCGTGAAGGTACTCACTTGGGGCGGGGAGTGCGGGTCGATTCGTTTACGGTCTTGGGTGGAGAGCCGCAATCGGTTGGTTTTGATAGCTCGATAAAAAGTGGGGTAAGAATCGGTGATGGGGTCACTTTCAGGGAGTCCTGCACGGTCCATCGTTCAATGTTTGCGGGCAAGGAGACAATAATTGGAGACAATTGTTTTTTTATGGCTCAGGCGCACGTGGCGCATGATTGCGTTATGGGTGAATCCGTGATCGCGGCAAATTTGGTTTTATTGGCGGGGCATGTTACGGTAGGGGATTACTGTTTCCTCGGTGGCGGCTCAGGGGTGCATCAATTTTGCCGTATTGGTTCTTATACTATTTTGGCGGGGCACGCCTTGATGACAAAAGATGTTCCGCCGGGCTTAATGGCCACCGGAAAGAATCGGGTACATGGCTTAAACTTGGTCGGGCTGCGAAGGGCAGGAGTAGAGCGCAGTGCCATCAAGGATTTGAAAGCCTGTTATCAGGCAGTTTATAGCGGTGAAAAAAATTATAAGGCCAAGGCGCAGACAGCGGTGCGTTCGGCGGAGATTGGGCTTAGTTCGCACGGCGCTGATTTTCTGGAATTTTTCAAGGAAGGGGAACGCGGATTTGCGTGCCCGGAAACAAATGGAGGCTAATCGCGATAGAGCTCCGCTGGCCTTGACTTGCGGTGATCCGGCTGGAATTGGACCGGAGGTAATTGAAGGAGCCTTGGAAGAGGATTCCCTTAATGGCGGGGATTGTATGCTTATTGGTCCTGAGGTTTGGGCTAAGCCCTTGGCGGATCGATTTGGGATCGGTTATGTGTCGGTTGGTTCCTCGGATTTCAGGATCGAGGCGGGTAAGCCTACAGTTGAAGGGGCCGGAGTGGCTCTGACGGCATTGGAGACGGCAGCGGCGGGTTGTTTGGAGGGAAGCTTTCGCGGTACGGTAACAGGTCCGGTGAGCAAACACTGGTTACAAAAGGTGGGCTTTGTTTATCCCGGACAAACGGAATTTTTCGCGAAGGCATGGGGTGGGGAGCCGACAATGGCTTTTGTGGGGCAAGCCCTGCGGGTTGTTTTGGCAACTTGGCATATTCCCTTGTCGGAGGTACCGCAGGCCTTAAGCGCTGAATGTTTAGGGCGGGCGGTTCGTCGTGCGCACGGATTGGTGCGCGACTTGGGTATTTCCCGGCCACGTATAGGAGTGTGTGGATTAAACCCGCATGCAGGTGAGGGCGGTCTTTTGGGAAGTGAAGAGGAAACGGTTTTGAATCCCGCCTTGGATTGCCTGCGTGAAGATTTTCCGGAGCTGTCGAAGTGCCTGCCTGGCGACACGGTTTTTCATCGCCAAAAAAACGGGGAATTTGATGTTGTTGTGTCTGCTTACCATGATCAAGGTTTGGCAGCTGTGAAGACTCTCGAATTTGATGCGGCAGTTAATCTCACGCTGGGATTGGGGCATGTGCGTACGAGTCCGGATCACGGCACGGCTTTTGCCTTGGCAGGAAAGCATGCGGCTGATTGCGGAAGTTTTTCTGCGGCCTTAGACTTAGCACGACAGTTGACTGTGGAGACCAATTAAATTTAATAAGAAAAATGTCGATTATAGAAGCATTACCCGAAGGGGTCCGTGAGGGCGATGCAAGGCTCTTGGAGGTAACTCCGGAGGCTGCCTCCAAGCTTGTGCAATTAATGGAACGGGATTCGCAGGGTATTTATTTGCGGGTCAAGATAACGGGTGGTGGCTGCAATGGACTTGTCTACAATATGGATTTTGTTGGCGGTCCAAAACGCGGGGACATTCTAGTGCGTGCATCCGATGCATCTGTATTGGTGGATTCGCGAACTGCTTTATATTTGAAAGGTACGAAATTGGATTATTCAAGCAAGCTGGTGGCGGGTGGATTCAAGTTCACAAACCTTAATGCAACGGCTAGCTGCAGCTGCGGGGAAAGCTTCAGTATATGATGCGCTTTAGGGTTGAATTCCGTTAAGCAATGCATACTAAATTTAGAAAAGTTTTATCTGTATGGTTACAGCACCCAAATATAAACAAAGCCACATGCGTTTCGAATAGAGGCAGGTCGCCCCTAGCGCTGGCTCGGTCCTAAGACTTGGATCAGTTGCAGGTAAACTTACTGATACAATAACTTAATGGCAAAATATCCCCACTCCCGCGGTCGTTATCCGAACCGTAACCGTGGCCCCAAGGGCCTAAGAAGAAATGACCGCATCCGCGCTACAGAAGTGCGCGTGATCGGCCCAGAAGGAACCAATTTGGGTGTGATGCCTCCCAAAAAAGCATTAGAGCTGGCAAAGAAGGTGGGGCTCGATTTGATTGAGATTTCTCCCGCAGCGCGTCCTCCGGTTTGTCGGATTCTTGATTTTGGAAAATTCCTCTACGAGGAAAGCAAAAAGCAAAAGGACAGCAAGCAGGGCAAGAGCACCACTAAGCTGAAGGAGGTCAAATTCCGCGTTTCAATTGATCAGCATGATTTTGAAACGAAACTTCGACGTGCGGAGAGTTTTCTCTTCAGCGGCAACAAGGTAAAGCTAACCCTACAGTTCCGGGGGCGTGAAATGGAGCACACCGAACTTGGAGTTCAGCGGGTGAACCTCGCGCGCGATGAATTGGCTGGGGTCTCAACGGCTGACATGGATGCGCGTCGGGTAGGGCGACAGGTGACAATGGTATTGTCTCCCCTGCCGGAGAGTAAGCGCCGTTTGAAATACAATGAGACTGAAGCTGATTTTGATCCGAATGATGAGGGAGATGCCCACGAAGAGGATGAACAGGACACGTCGGTAGATTTGCCGGAGGAAGCTTAAGCTCTGGCAATGAACCTGTCAGTAATGGCAGGTAAGTCTGATCAAAATTATCGACTCCCTTGGATTGAGTGGCTAAGCTTGCGCTTCGTTCAAAATGTTTAGCTTAAAAAACTTTCTCTGGGTATTCTTTTTATTGCCGCTGTTTTCATGGGCGGGTGATGATTCGAAGCGGTTGTTTATTCTAGCGAACAGTCTTTCGGAGGATTCTCTGGAGTCGGCTCACTACTATGCAGACATGCGCGCTGTTCCGAAGGAGAACATTATCGCGCTGCCGATGCCCGAAAAGGAAACCATTAGCATTGATGAATATGTGGATGCGATCCACAACCCCCTCTTGGATTTATTCTTGGAGCGCCGCTTGATAATAGGGGCAAAGGCGGGCAGCAAGGATGCTTACGGGCGTAACTGGCTCGTGGCGGGGCTCCATGAAATAAGCTATCTCGTTCCAGTGTATGGGGTGCCTCTGCGAATCAGTAACGACCCCGAGCGGATCGCACCCGATACGGGTCAAATACCCGCAAACTTTAGGTATAATCGTGCATCCGTTGACTCAGAGCTTGCCTTGTTGGCGATGCCGGGTCGCCGATCCATGACGGCCTATAGTGCGAATCCATTTTTTGAAAACAAATCACCTTCGGCGCACATATTGCAAACAGGACTACGGGTGAGTCGCTTGGACGGTCCGGATGTGCGCTCGGTGCAATCCTTGATTGAGCGTACTCTTGAGGCGGAATCGAAAGGCTTACAGGGTCGTGCTTATTTTGACTATGGTGGTCCGCACGCGTCGGGGGATGAATGGTTTAAATCAGCAGTGGAACAGGTTGGTAGGGCGTATTTTGATACGACGGTTGAACGAAGTAAACGCCTGTTAGATGAGCGGGATCGTTTTGATGCACCGGCCATTTATATGGGTTGGTACGCACACCATGCTTATGGGAATTTCAAGATTCAGAACTGGACTGTTCCCGCAGGCGGAATCGCACTGCATCTGCACAGTTTCTCTGCAACCTCTCTTCGGAATGCCGATCGTTACTGGCTTGGGCCATTGATCAAGATGGGGTTTTGCGCTACGGTGGGAAATGTCTACGAGCCGTATCTTCAATTCACGCATTACCCGCATCGCTTGATTGAACGCTTGCTAGAGGGAGGGACCTTTGGTGAAGCGGTGGCCTTCAGTATTCCCGGACTGAGTTGGATGGGGGTGGCGATTGGAGACCCGCTGTATCGACCCTTTAAGAAAAAACTCGGGCTGCAGGTTGATTTGGCTGAATCGCCATACGTGGTACTCAGGGAAGTGAATCGCATTGATGCCAACGGAAGTGCCACGACTGCCACAACTTATCTACGAGGAGCTTTTCAGCGCGCACCCTCCTTACCTCTGGCCTATTGCTTGGCGTCCCGCTACGCAGATGCCGGCGAAAACAAGAAAGCCAAGGATATCTTGCGGCTGATGCAATATATCCAATCATACGCAAAGGAGGACCGCGTTTTGGTTCAAAAATTAGCAGACCTCATGGGTCGTTTGGGTAAATCCAATGATGCGCTTGAAATTTACGAAAGGCTACTCGAGGAGCAAAATATGGCTAAAGCTGAGCGACTCAGTATGCTCGAGGGTGGAGTTTCATGCGCAAAGGCTGCAGGTAAACAAAAATTAGCCGATAAGTGGTCGCAGGAATTACTGGTATTGAAGACACCCCCAACAAGGGCCGGGAAATAGAAACCTAACTCAAATGCTACTTATTTATTAGTTCTTGACTATAGAACTAGTTTGTTCAGAAAACTAGCTTTGATCTTCTTGAAGGCGCATTACATTTTAGATCAGCCTATTATGACAGATAACCTACACACGGAATTTCATCGTATGATGAATCGGGAAGCGAAAGAGGAGCAACTTTCGCAACGCGGACACGTGTTCTGGTTTTACGGCCTTTCCGGATCCGGTAAAAGCACCCTGGCGATCGCGCTTGAACAGGCCCTCGCAGAGCGAGGCCACTTTATTAAATTACTGGATGGCGATAATGTCCGTAGTCAGTTGAACAGTGATCTCGGTTTCTCCGATGAGGACCGTACCGAAAATATTCGTCGTATTGCGGAAGTTTCCCGGCTTTTTATCGATTCAGGCGTGATTGTCCTTGCCTCGTTCATTACGCCGAAACGCGAACTTCGTGAAAATGCAGTCCACATCATTGGAGGGGCGGATTGCACTCCAATCTTCGTCCAGGCATCGTACGAAACGTGTGCCAAAAGAGACGTGAAGGGTCTGTATGCAAAAGCTGAAGCGGGATCGGTGAAAGATTTTACCGGAAAAGATTCAGGGTTTGAGACACCTGACGAGTCCGAGCAAGATTGGCGCATCGATACGGACTCTCTAGGCGAATCCGAGGCAGTAGAGCAATTACTGGAGCGCATCCTACCACTGGTTACGCTATAAAAGCAGGCTTCCTAGATAAAATTTATTCAATCAAACCATGCATCAAGACTACACAATTACACACCTCAAGCAGTTGGAATCTGAGGCTATTTATATTCTGCGCGAAACAGCAGCCCAATTTGAAAAACCGGTACTTCTG
>CBFHXZ010000021.1:0-22108 GCA_965659965.1 Coraliomargaritaceae bacterium | reverse complement strand
GGGCTTCGCAGGCGAAGGCGCTGATTTTGAGGCGTTTGAGGATTTCCGCGCGGGGTTGGGCTTTGAGCTGCTGGGAGATGAAATTGAGGAGGGCGGCTTGTTTGGGTGTGCGTTTTTCAAGGGCGGCGAGGGCTTCGGCATCGGGCGGGGTTCCCATGGCGAGGTAGCGGCGGGTCTTGGGACGCATGCCGCGACGGATGGCGGGGGGAATCATGGCCTCAAGAACAGCCTCGGGAGTGGTGGCGTAGTAATGGCGTGCCCAGTGGTAGAGCTCGATCAACTCGGAGGTAAGGACGGGGTAATCCTGCACGACCTCGTAGAGCATTTTGAGTTTGCCCGGTGGGATTTCCTGTTCGCTGCCGAGTTGGAGGACGACCCCAAGTTCGCTGCGGCGGCGGAGGGGGATACGGACGAGGGAACCGATAGCGATGAGTTCGCGGGCGGCGGGCGGCACGGCATAAGCGAGGGATTTATCGAAACCCGATAGCGGAACAACCTCAACCATCGCGGGGGCAGGGTTTTTCGGGTTCGCTTCACTCATGCGCAATCAGGCAGGTTGCGGGGGCGCAGCTTAACCCAGTTCCAGTTTCCGGATTAACTCCAGAAAGGGTTTGTACTCCTGTAGTATTTCGAGGTCGGGGTCGTTGCGCATCCAGTGGTAGTCATGGTAGCCTAAACTGACGGCATTGCGAATGGCACGGGTGGCGTCGGGCTTGCGACCTTTCAGGGCGAGACTACAACCCAGGTTGTAGTGGGCGGTGGCGTCATTGGGGTTGAGGCGCACGAGTTTGCGATCCATCTTGAGGCCCTCGTCCACTTGTCCGGATTCAGTGTAAAGTTGCGCGAGGATGCCAGCCACTTTGAGATCCCGGGGCATGCGCTTGTGAAGATCTGCGAAGAATTCGAGCTCGAAGGCGTATTTTAATGATTCCATGATCGGCGCGGCAGGTCAGGACTGGGTCGTTGGCTTATCGCAGATTTTGCAGGTTTTGGAATCATGCCCGCCCTTGCAACGCGCCATCACTTGTAATCGCTGGCTCACCACTTTCATACCCAATTTGTCGGCAACGGTCTTACCGTACCACTCCATGAAGGGTGCATCGATTTCAAATATCTTGTCGGTTTCCACACAGATGACCTGCGCCTTGAAGGTGTTGGCATTTTTGTTCGCCATGTAGAATTTGTAGTCGCGACCCACATCGACCTCGCGAATCAAACCGCTCTCAGTCAAAATCGGTAAGGCACGGTAAACCGTCGCACGTGAAACGGTGTCATCAATCGCGCGGGCAGCATCCAACAATTCCTCAGCGGTGAAATGATCCTCATGTTTATAGGCGGCGTCAAAAATCGCGAGTCGCTGATTTGTGACGCGCAGACCCTTACTGCTGAGGAATTCTCGAAAGGTATTGTGGACTTCGTCTGGGTTGGCGCTTGGTTTTACCATGGTTGCTTATTGAGACAGAATTGAGACCTGATCCCGCTATGGCAAGCCCCCTTCTTGGATAGTGGTTAAAATAAACGAAATTCTGCTTGATTTCGGGCGCAGGGGTGCTTTGCTACAACGCTCTTCCCATGAAAGCGACAATCCGTACACAAGGCCGACAATTCACCGTCTCCGAGGGCGACATCCTCAAGGTTAACGTCTACCCAGACACCAACGCCGGCGACACCGTCAATATCGAGGAAATCCTCATGCTGGGCGAAGGCGCGGACACCCGTTTCGGTTCGCCCCTCATCAAAGGCGCGAGCGTCAAGGCGACCGTCCTCGAAAACAAGAAGGACAAGAAAATCACCGTTTTCAAAAAGAAGCGTCGTCAGGGCTACAAACGCCGCCGCGGACACCGCCAACATCTTTCCGTCATCAAGATCGAATCCATCAACGGATAAACCCTTCAACCAAGGAGACCCAACACATGTCACATAAAAAAGGACAAGGAACTTCAAAGAACGGACGCGACAGTCATTCACAGCGTCTCGGTGTTAAGAAATTCGGCGGTGAATCCGTCGTAGCGGGCAACATCATCCTGCGCCAGCGCGGTACTCGTTATCACCCGGGTCAAAACGTCGGCATGGGCCGCGATCACACCCTTTTCGCCCTCAAGGACGGCAACGTCGCATTCGACAAAGCCCACCGCAAAATCAACGTCGTTGAGGAAGTCGCCTTTTAAACACCGCAAGCAAACTTTTCAAACAATCCCGCGCTCTTAACCGACGCGGGATTTTTTTATGCCCGGCTCAACT
The DNA here is from genome assembly GCA_965659965.1 of Coraliomargaritaceae bacterium. Classification (GTDB taxonomy): domain Bacteria; phylum Verrucomicrobiota; class Verrucomicrobiia; order Opitutales; family Coraliomargaritaceae; genus UBA7445. The sequence continues at coordinate 19,867 of CBFHXZ010000021.1, read as the reverse complement.
TCCCTAAATGAAGCGTCAGGGCCCGATCCGTGCGTGCGGCGTACTCGGGGTTATGCGTCACCAAAACCAGACTCTTAGCCTCCTGAGCGACCAACTCCAGCAAAAGATTCATTACGGCATCTCCGGTGGCCTCATCGAGGTTGCCCGTTGGTTCATCTGCCAAAATGAGGGGCGGGTCATTGATCAGCGCACGCGCGACCGCCACGCGTTGTCGTTCGCCCCCGGAAAGCTTGGTGGCGTGGTGACGCAGGCGACCGCCCATCCCCACCCTAACCAGGAGGGCTTCCGCACGCTCCCGGTGCGCACGCGTCAGGCGACCCGCAATACGCGCACCGAGCAATACATTCTCAAGAGCGTTCAATTCCGGAGCGAGATAGTAAGCTTGAAAAACAAAACCCATCAAGGCGGCACGCATCCGCGCCGTAGCGGCTCCGGATTTCCCTGCCAGGGTCACACCGTCCCAAGCCAGACTACCCGCGTCTGCTTGCTCCAAACCCGAAAGGATATTCAAAAGGGTGGATTTTCCGCAGCCGGATTCCCCGCGAATGCTGACACTTTCCCCTTTCCCGATTGAAAAATCAACCGACTCCAAAACCGGAATGGGCGCATCCGCTCCAGGAAAAGCCTTTAACAAACCCTTCGCCTCCATCAAGGCGGACGTATTCGTGTGGGTGTTACTCATTGCGCAAAGCCTCCGCCGGGCGCAAACGCGCCGCTCGAATAGCCGGCACGAGACCCGCTAAAGTTGAAACCACCAACGCAAAAAGCGTCACCATAATAAAATCACTGGCGAGGTAATGCACCGGAAGTTGATAGACATCATAGATGCCTAGAAAGTTAAGTTCGTTACCGCTCAGACTGGCATAAATGCTGAGAATCTGCGCGCGGTAATGCAGCGCAAGGAGCGCCAGCCCTATCCCGAAAATCGTACCCGTCACTCCGATCACCATACCCTGCAGGCAAAAACTGGCGGCAACCTCACGCGGCGGAGATCCCATGGCGACCAACAAACCGATTTCCCGTGTCTTTCGCAAGACCGCCATCATCAACGCAATCGCAATTGAGAAACACGCCACGAGGATAATAAAAATAATAATGAACGAGATCACCAGTTTCTCCTGCTCGATGACAAAAAGAAAATCCTCGTTCGCCTCCTGCCAACTGACCGCCCGCATGCCTTCAGCCAGCAACTCCGCTTCCAGAGCATCACTCACCACCCGCGCGTCTGCACCGGGCTTCAAACGCACCGAAAGCCCGTGAACCCCCTCACCCAGACCGTAGAGTTCCTGCATGACCCGCAAGGTTGTGATGACGGTGTTGCCGTCCACTGCCGGCGATCCCGTTCGAAACAACCCCAACACTTTGAATTCCCGTGGCAGAAGTACTTCATCCTCTTTCAGGGCCTCAAGCATCAGAGGCGTAAAGACCTCCACCGTTGACCCCGGCCCCGCCTGCAAACTGAAGGCCAAGCCCTCGCCCAGAAAAACACCCCGGTCGTCAAAATCTTCAAAAGAGCCCATCGTCAGGAAACTTTGCATCGGAATCACCTTTTCCTCCGCCTCGGGATCAATCCCCCGCACCGCCGGAAAAAGCGGCCGCTTACCGTGCTGCATCATGATAACCCCTTCCGCAAAGGGTGCCGCGCCCACCACCATGGAATGCGACTCCACCCCCGCCAGTTGCGCCTCCCAATCCTGAATAATGCCCGTTCCGCGAATCCGGATATCCCCCTGTGTTTGCACAATGCGGGAACGGATGTTTTCCCCAAAGCCATTCATCACGCTCTGTACGATGATGAGGACGCACACACCCAACATTACCCCTAGAATCGACATCAGGGAGAAAAAAGAAACTGGGCGCCCCGTCGGGAACAACTGCTTCAGGGCATGGTAGAAATACCAAGGCATGTATTAACTTTTCAACTACCTCACCCAAAAGGGGAAGCATAAAAAATTCTGCTGACAAACAATTTATTTTTTATGAAACTAATTATCATTCGGAGCTATCCCAATTGAAGCGTAACTTTTCTTTCTATGAAGTATACCAGACCTACCCCGCAAAGTTTACCCGTCAAGGATGCGTGGAAACCGCTTCCCCTCTCGCATTGGAATACCGAGACCGCTGCCCATTTGCTCCGCCGTATCGGTTATTCCGCCACCCCATCCAAGGTAAAGCAAGCGCTCAACGGCCCAATTTCCAAAACGATCGAAAAAGCATTCGCCCCGGACAAACCCCTCCCCAAAGCCCCCGAGCTCAGCAAATTTGAAAACGAGTTCTTCGAGCGTGCCACCCAGGCCAACCGTATCAAAGACCGCGAAGAACGCCGTATAGCACAACGCGACATCCGCCGCGAGAGCGACCACCTATTCCGCCAATACGCCGTCGAATGGCACCGCTTCGCCCGAAATGAGACCAACAGTCCGCAGGAAAAATTCGTTACCTTCCTTCACGACGTCTTCGTCATCGAACAACGCAAAATCCGCGAACCCTTCCTACTCTTCAACTACGAACAAACCCTCCGCGAAGGAATCCAACTCAATTACCCCGACCTCTGCAAACGCGTGAGCCGCGAACCCTCCATGGTCCGCTATCTCGACCTCAATCAAAGCTCCGCGCGCAAACCCAACGAAAATTTTGCCCGCGAACTCTTCGAGCTCTTCATCCTCGGTGAGGGCAACTACACCGAAGACGATATCAAAGAAGCCGCCCGCGCCTTCACCGGTTACCGCATTAAAAAACGCACCGAATTTGCCTATTACCAAAAAATCCACGACCCCAGCCCAAAGACCGTCTTCGGTAAAACCGGCCCCTGGACGGGTGACGATATCATCGACCTCGCCTTCGAAAAACCCACCGCCCGCACCTACCTCATTCAGGAACTCCTTAAATTCTACCTCACCGACGGCGACCTCCCCCACCCCGACTATATCCGTGCCCTCGGCGACCTCTGGGCCTCCCGTGACTTCAACCTCCGTTTCCTCATCGAGACCGTCTTTCAAAGCCGCCTCTTTCACCACCCCGCCTACCGGGGAAACCTCGTCAAAAGCCCCATCCAATTCTACCTCGGCCTCTGCCAGGACCTCCAAATCGACGTCACCCCCTTCACCGGGCGCACCCTTCACTCAATGCGCACCATGGGCCAGAATTTCTACAACCCCCCCAACGTCCGCGGCTGGCTCTACGGTCAAAACTGGATCAACTCCACCACCATCAGCGGACGCCGACAGCTCGTCGATTACCTCTTCACCCCCGTCAATGAAAAGAAGCTCAACGGCAACGACAGCCGCGCCCTCAAAGCCGCCCGCGAAAATAACCATGCCAACTTCCAGGTTACCCCGGACCGCCTCAGCAAACTCATGAAGCTGCCCCCCGGCGACCTCGCCGACCACCTGACCACCTACTTCATTACCGCCCTTTCCCGCGATACCTACCGCCCCGCCATCATTCAGCTCATCAAGCAAAACAAAAACGGCAAACCCTATTGGAATCTTCGCAACACCGTCATCGGACTCCTCCAATCCCCCGCCTACAACCTCTGTTAATCCCTGACCTGCCATTCCCGTTCAAATGAGTAAACAACTCCAAGCACCCCTTACCCGCCGTGAATTCATCCGTCAAAGCGCCGGCGGCGGGCTCGGCTTCCTCGCCTTCAGCGGCTTCGCCCCCGCCTTCCTCACCCAGAGCGCCTACGCCCAAAACCCCGGCCCCGAACGCGACCGCCCCATCCTCGTCATGATTCAACTCGGCGGCGGCAATGACGGACTCAATACCCTCATCCCCTTTACCGACGACCATTACTTCCGCCTGCGCCCCAACCTCTCCATTCGCGACAACATCCACGAAGTCGATGACCACCTCGCCCTCCACCCCGCGCTCGGCCAGTTCCGCAACCTCCTCGACCAAGGCAACCTCTCCATCATCCAAAACGTCGGCTACCCCAACCCCAGCCGCAGCCACTTCCGTTCCACCGAAATCTGGGAAACCGCCTCTGATAGCGACGAATACGGCACCACAGGTTGGCTCGGACGCTACCTCGATAACAATTGCTCCGGCACCCCCGAAGACGCCGACCCCTCCGCTATCCACATCGGCGACATCATCCCCCAAAGCTACCTCACCGATCAACCCGCCTCCATTTTTGGCATGCGCTCCAGCGGAAGCTTCAAGCGCCGCAAGTCCCCCTCAGACATGGCTTACGAGACCCTCCTCAACGAGTCACACACCGAAGGTTCCCCCTCTTACCTTCAACAAACCATGATGAATACCCTCGTGACCGAACGCCGCGTGGAAACCCATCTCGCCAATTACAAGACTCAGGTTCAGTACCCTTCGAGCAACCTCGGCCAATCCCTCAAGCGCATCGCCGCACTTATTCATGCCGACATGGAAACCCGTGTGTATTACGTTTCCCAAACCGGATACGATACCCACGCTGGACAACTCAATAAACACGCCGAACTCCTCGGTGACCTCGCCAACTCCATGGCCGCCTTCCAAAAAGACCTCAAAGCCAACAAACGCGACGACCAGGTCCTCACCATGACCTTCTCAGAATTCGGACGCCGCGCCGCCGAAAACGGAAGCGCCGGCACCGACCACGGAACCGCCGCACCCCTCTTTGTCATGGGCCGCGATGTCAAGGGCGGCATCCTTGGGCAACGTCCCGACCTCAACCTCGACCCCAAGGAAGACCTCCAATACACCACCGACTTCCGCGGCATCTACAACACCGTCCTCGACAAATGGCTCCAGGCCGACGCCCAGCAAATCCTCGGCGACAAATTCGACCCCGTCCCCTTCCTCTAAAACCCGCATGCCCGAATAAAGGCTTTACAGCAAAGCCCCCTAGTGATTGCTTACACCATTCACCACAAGACTTTACTGCAGGGTGGAGCAGTCCGGTAGCTCGTCAGGCTCATAACCTGAAGGTCCTAGGTTCAAATCCTAGCCCTGCACCCATTTAAAACCCCCGACACCCGTCGGGGGTTTTTTAATGCCCGGTGCGTTGGCCTAAGCAAAGGGATCACCCGGCCGGGGTTCTGCCTCGGCCATGGCTTTTTCCGTCTTGAGACGCAACTGCCCGCAGGCGGCGTTGATGTCGTGTCCTTTCTCGCGGCGGATGGTGACCGATACCCCCGCTTCGCGGAGCACCTTCACAAAGGCATCCTGGCGGCCAATACTGGGACGCTTCCATTCCAAGCCCTCGACTTTATTGTAGGGAATGCAGTTTACGTGGGCGTGGAGGTCGTAGGCTATTTTGGCGAGTTCACGCGCCTGCTCGAGGCTGTCGTTAATCCCTTCGATCAGGATAAACTCAAGGGTCAACATCCGTCCGTGCTTTTCCTGAAAGGCCTTTGCTGCGGGGAGCAGGACCTCGAGGGGGTACTTTTTGTTGATGGGCATGATTTGATCGCGCACTTCGTTGGTCGCCCCGTGAAGTGAAATTGCCAGGCGTACCGCCACGCCTTCTTCAGCCAGTTTTAGAATTTGCGGCGCGAGTCCGGAAGTCGAGACCGTGATACGGCGCGCCCCGAAATGCAGCCCCCATTCCGCATTCAAAATTTTTATCGTGCGCACCAGGGCATCATAATTCGCCAAAGGTTCACCCATTCCCATAAAAACGATATTATCAAAAGAAGCGATGGCCTCCTCCGCGCGGGGCGTGTGGGCGTCCTCCATCCGGCAAATATGCATCAACTGCGCCACTACTTCCGAGGCGTGAAGGTTGCGCTTAAAGCCCGCCAAGCCGGATGCGCAAAAACGACAGCCGTAGGCACAGCCGACCTGTATCGAAACACAGACCGTCTTGCGCGATTGATCCGCCCCTACCCCTTCCTGGGGCGCGCGAATCAGGACTGTTTCAATCAGGGATCGATCCTCAAGCTCCATGAGTAATTTTTGGGTGACGTCGTTCGAGCGTTTGTCCAGAAGCGGTTGGACGGGGTACATACAAAACTTTTCCCCCAGCCATTGCCGCAGGCTCTTTGGAAGGTTGCTCATCGCTTCAAAGGAATCGACCCTTTGTTTGTACAACCACTCCATGATTTGTTTTGCACGGAAGTTCGGATGCCCCGCCTCTTTCAGGGTAGCAGATAAGGTTTCAAGGGTTTCCCCATAGAGGCTGGGTTTTTGAGGAGTGAAGCGCACTTCTATGGGATGTCCACATTCCGCCCCTGCCTCAACCAGAAAAATGCCGTCCCTATTCATCTCAATAATTTGTATCTGTTAAGCCGAAGGTATTCGTTATATTATTTTTGACAATTTGGGGTTTTATAGCCTTTTTAGTAAATATATGGATCCCGCCTATCCGACACGACGCATGAAAGAGATGATGGCGAGCGAACGCCCGCAGGAACGCCTTGAAAACTTGGGCGCAGATGCATTGAGCGAATCAGAACTACTGGCGATTATTTTACGGAGCGGTCCGCGCGGAATCGATATCCTAAGCCTATGCAATACCATCCTTCACAAGGCCGGATCACTCGATAAACTCCTCCATTGGAGCCGTCAGGATTTCCTCGGCATCCACGGCATCGGTAAGGTTAAAGCAGCCCAACTACTCACCATTATGGAGCTCACTAAACGCCTCATCCGTTCTTGGGACGAAGCGACCAGCACTGAGGCTTTTGATTCTCCGGAACGCGTAGCACAACATTTCCGTACCCGCACCGCCGGCCTCGATGTTGAAAAATTCTGGGTACTCTGCCTCGACCGCAAGAATCGACTCATCAGCGACGAAACCATTACCTCCGGCACGGCAACCAGTAGCCTCGTCCATCCCCGCGAAGTCTTCCGCGAAGCCATCAAATGTAGTGCCACCGCAATCATCGGAGTTCACAATCACCCCAGCGGTGACCCCACTCCCAGCAAAGCCGATATTCAGATTACCCGGCAATTACGGCAAGCTGCCCAAACCCTACAGATTGATTTCCTCGATCACGTCATCCTTGGTCGTCGTGAGGTCGACCCCATGAAACTCGGCTACTATAGCTTTAATGACAGTGGCTTGATTTAGCGCTCGCCGGCAGGCCGTTGCACCACCCAAAAACGGCAATCATCGGAAAATTCGCGCACCGTGGCAGACTCATTCGCCAAGTCAGAACGCATCAGGTGCGCCTCAATGCGAAAGCCAACGCTATGCAGTGTGGTCTCCACTTCAGTAACGGTCGGCACATGCATAAAATGTACGCCACCCACACGTTCCTCTAAACGGTCACCGAATTGATGCAGTCCGGTTGCCTGTTCGCCTTTTTCCCAGCGCAGTGCTTCCGCCTCCCAAAACGCCGCATTGCGACTCACCTCACGGTCATGCGTGGTAAAAACAAACCAAGCTTCCGGACGCAAAACGCGGAAGATCTCACGCAACGCCGCTTCTCTCCGTTCCGCCTGTGGAATCTGCATCAGGCCGTTGAATCCAAAGATCGCTCCATCAAAGACCCCGTCTTCAAATTCCAATTGCGTGGCATCCCCCACCCGAAACGGAATGGAATATTCCAGAACCTCCGCCATGTGACGCGCGCGGCGAACCATGGGCCGGGAATAATCCAGCGCCATAATATTCCGGTAGCCCAGTTCATGAAGCCCGATGGCAATACGTCCTGCCCCACAACCCAATTCAAGGAGCGTCGCTTCGGGTTTGAACAAGCGCGTAAAGAGTTTCTCTTCCGACTCCCACAGCCCGACCCGCCGCGTTGCCTCGGCGTAATGCCCGACTACCGCATCCGAATCAAAATAGGCCTGCACCGCCTTTGCATCCGTTCCCATGATCTTTGAACTAAACGCCCGGCCCGTTTTTTAAACCACTCGCCACCAGGGTTTCAAAATGTGGCGGCTCATCCTCACAACTCACGACATTGACATCAATGCTGTCAAAGCCCGCTTCCTTGAGGATCTGATAGAGTCGGTTCTCGGAAAAACCCAACCATACATCGGCATACAATTCGCGCGCCTTTTCAAAGGTGTGCTCAAGCAGGTCGATGATAACCACTTGGCCGCCGGGTTTTAAAATACGAAAGGCTTCGGCAACTGCCTGCTCCGGGCGCGGGGCGTGGTGCAATGCCTGACTCAAAAGCGCGAGATCCACCGTGCCGTCGTCTAGAGGGACGGATTCGATATCGCCCAATTGATATTCCAGATTATTGAAATCATTCTTCTTGGCGAGTTCGGTTCCGAACTCAACCATCTTGGGTGAATTATCGATACAGATAACGCGTTTCGCGCGGCGCGCCAACAATTGTGAAATGAGCCCCTCGCCCGCTCCCAAATCCGCAACCGTTATCGGTGGCGTCAATTGTAGTAAGAGATGTCCGATTCCCTCCCAGTTGCGCCCGGGGCAATAATGCTTACCCAAACGACCTGCTACCGAATTAAAATATTCCTCCGCCTTTCGTTTCCGTTTTTCCAGAATGCGTTTTAGATTCGCGGCATCCTCGGTAATTTCAGAAGTACCCGAAACCGCACCGCAGGCAGACGCAATCAAAGCGCGACCCTCAGGCTCAAATTCCTTATTGAGGGTATAGAAGGTTTTTTTGCCCTCCCGCCGATCCCGCAATAAATCACCCTGCCGTAAGAGGCCCAGATGTGACGAAATACGCGACTGCCCCATTCCCATGATCTCCTGCAATTCCGCGACCGATAGTTCCTCGCCCGCCAGCAACGACAGCATCCGCACCCGTGTCGGATCCGCCAATAATTTCAAAATTTCCCAAGAGTCAGCCATACTGTGTTTTCCAAAAAATCGCAGGTTTTCGCTGGAGGCAAGACCGATAAAGCCGTCCTACCATCAGTCCTAGCTCAATAAATCCTTCAAATCCTCAATACTCACCTTGGCATTCGCCGCCGCCGATTCCTCAAAAAGTTCCGCCAAAAGCTCCGCTTTGCGTTTTTGCAGCTCCAGAACTTTCTCCTCCACGGTATTAGCAGCAATGAGCTTCACGCTAGTAACCACCCGCTCCTGGCCGATGCGGTGCGCGCGGTCAGTGGCCTGCGCCTCAACGGCGGGATTCCACCAGGGGTCGTAGTGCAGTACCGTGTCGGCACCGGTCAAATTGAGTCCGGTACCGCCCGCCTTCAGGGAAATCAAAAATACGGGAATCCCAGGGTCGTTATTGAATGCATCACAAACCGCGAGACGGTTCCTTGTTTGCCCGTCCAGATACGAAAAACGATGTCCCGACGATTCGAGATGTTGCGCCAGCAACTTCAAGGCGGTTACAAAACTCGAAAAGACCAACATGCGCCCGCCGTTATCGAGGCATTCCGCAAGCACTTCATCAAAAGCCGCCAATTTTGCCGATTCTTCCGATGCAAACTCAGAATCCAAAATCCGGGGGTCCACGCATACCTGCCGCAAACGCAATAATTCCGTGAATGCGGCAAATCGCAATCGCCCGGCATTTGCCCCCGCCATCTCCATTTGGAAGATTTCACGACGGGTCTTTTCCAGCGTCCCCTGATAAAAACGCTGCTGTTTACTACCCAGTTCGCAATAAAAGGTCTTTTCAATTTTCTCCGGCAATTCCGGAGCGACCTCTTTTTTCGTGCGCCGCAGGATGTAGGCAGCCGCACGGCGACTCTGCCCCTCGCTGTGCCAGGCCCGGTCCTCGCTCGTCAATTTGCCGTCCGCAGGATTGAGATAACCGGGCATCAGGAATTCAAAAAGGGAAAATAAATCGTCCAGCGAGTTTTCCACCGGCGTACCAGTCAGGAGGAAACGTCCACCGCTGTGCAGACGCGTAAGGGTGCGGGCGTTCTGACTGCGACGGTTCTTGATGTGTTGCGCCTCATCACCAATGACAACCGACCAATCCAAGATACCCATCAATTCTCCGTCTTGCCGCAGGGTGCCGTATGAAGTAATCACTAAATCCGCGTCCTCCAAGATCACGGCTTCCTTTGCGCGCGCAGGGCCATGGTGTTTCAAAACCCGCAAACCCGGGGTGAAGCGAGCTGCCTCGCGACACCAATTCTCGACCAGGCTCGCTGGACACACCACCAGCGCTGGCTCTTCCTTGGTCGTACTATTTTTAACGCAGGTTATCAGCGCGAGCGCCTGTAAAGTCTTACCAAGCCCCATTTCATCCGCTAAAATCCCACCGAGCTGATGACGGTACAAATGCCACAACCAGGCGACTCCAATACGCTGATAGGTTCGCAGGCGTTGATCAAAATCCTTTGGAATGGGCGGCGGATCCAAAGCCCCAATTTCACGCAAGGCGCGACTCCGCGATTGCCACGCCTGCGGCGCTTCCCAACCCGGTGCCATTTCATCGAGTAATTCCTCCACTGCCACCAATTCCGCAGGGGCGAGCTTCTTGGAAAACCCAGGGGTAAAGGGACGGTCGGCCTGCCCGCTGACTGCTTTCTCAATACGGTGCAAGTGTGCAACGGCACGACGGTCAATCAGTGTGATTTTCCCCTTATTGCCCTCGAAGTAATGTTTACCCGCAGCCATGGCACGGCGCATCGCCTCGGGATCCTGCTGGCGGCTCAGGCACAGATCCAAACGAAAACCGCCCTCCTCCTCATGCGCCTCCACCTCAAGACCCGCCATGTGTACTCCCTTGAGTCGCTTCTCAAAATTATCGGTAAAGCATGCCCGCCATTGATCGCGCAGACTGTTCCAGTGATTCGCCAGGAAATTCAAAACCTTGTGCGGGTCGCGCAACCACCAGCGACGATTCTTCGGTTCGAGTTGAAAACCCTCCGTCTTTAGAATCTCACGCAAGGGACGAATGGAATCATCCCCTCCCGAAGGCAACCGAATCGCCAGGTATTGTGTGGAGCCGTCCACCACGATCTTGCTATCGGGATAACCCGACATGGGATCGCCCGCCGGCATGGCATCGGGATAATCCCGGGGACTATTAGACCAACGCCCCTGCATGGAGGCCTCGGCACGACGACGTAAATTCGGCTTGGCAGGGACTCGCTGCTGCACGACTCCACGGCTGCCGCTTTCCTCAACCGTTACCCCCGCCTCGCTTCGATTCGCCTCGTAATGCAAACACATCGCAATGGCGTGTGCACAAATCCGCCCTTTGCGACCCACCGGGCAGCGGCATTCGTTTTCCACAAAAACCGTGGAGCGTAAATTTAGGCGCGGCTCGTATAGTCCCGCCGCACCCTTAACTTTTCCAGTAAGGTAGGGAGGCTCCCATTGTGCGGTTTGCACCGCTCCACTTTCGTAAAGCTTCTCCGCCTGGCGGTTAACCTGCCCACCGGCGAGATCCACGCAAAACCGGTGACTGAAACTGGGTGCAACTTTTGGCATTCAATTCAAAATAACAAATCGGGTTCGAGCGGGTGGATCAACTCTCGATCGTGACCCCACCCCCCTTGGCATAAAAAAGCCCCCGATGAACGGGGGCTTGAAAGCGAGTGCATACAAACGACTTACTTGGTTGCCTCGTCCAAGAGGTCACCAAGGTTGGTCATGTCTTCGTCTGCGGTGACGCTATCGAAAGCTTGGCGTTCCTTCGCGAGTTCATCCTCGCTGTAGTTGGCTGCCTTGATAGATAGGCCAATACGGCGCTCGTTCTTGTCGATCTTAATGACGCGCGAGGTGACCTCATCGCCTTCATTGAGGATGTCCTTGACCTTCTCAACGCGCTCTTCGCTGATCTGAGAGATGTGAACTAGACCATCAATGTCATTATCGAGTTCGATAAAGGCACCGTAGCTGGTGATCTTGGAGATCTTGCCGTTGACCATGTCGCCAATCTTGAAGTGAGTTTCAATTTCTTCCCATGGATCGGCAGTAGTCTGCTTCATACCCAGCGAAATGCGCTGGGAATCGGCATCGACATCGAGGACGAGGGCATCGACTTCGTCACCCTTGTTCAGTGCTTCACTGGGGTGATTGATCTTACGCGTCCATGACATGTCCGAAACGTGCACCATACCGTCGATACCTTCTTCGAGTTCCACAAAAGCACCGTAGGTGGTGAGGTTACGAACCTTGCCGCGAACACGTGCCCCAATGGGGTAGTTGTGGCGCGCCATATCCCAGGGATTCGTGTCCAATTGACGGGTTCCGAGGGAAATCTTCTGGTCTTCCTTTTGGATGCCAAGAATGACTGCCTGAACTTCTTCACCAATGCTGAGCACTTCGCCGGGCTTGGTGATGCGCTTGGTCCAGGAGAGCTCGGTGACGTGTACCAGACCTTCGACGCCGGTTTCGATTTCAATGAAAGCACCATAGGGCACTAGATTGACAACCTTGCCAGATACGGTGGAACCGATGGGATACTTCTCTTCGATGCGCTCCCAGGGGTTATTTTGGAGTTGCTTGAGTCCGAGGGAAACACGCTCGCGTTCGCGGTCGATTTCAATGACCACGACTTCGATTTCCTCACCCTGCTTGAGCATTTCGCTCGGGTGCTGGATGCGGCCCCAAGACATATCGGTGATGTGAAGGAGACCGTCGAGACCGTCGAGATCCACAAAGGCACCATAATCGGTGATATTCTTGACCTGTCCACGGCGCTTGTCGCCAGGCTTGACTTCCTCGAGGAGGGCGCGGCGTTTTTCGATGCGTTGCTCCTCGATCAATTCACGGCGGGAAACCACGATGTTTTTACGGTCGAGGTTGATTTTAACAACCTTGAAGTCGTAGGTTTGACCCACGTATTGGTCGAGATTTTTGGGAGGTTGGACATCGATCTGTGAAGCAGGAAGGAAGGAATCCACCCCGATACTCACGATCAAGCCACCCTTTACCTTGGAACGAACACGACCAGGAATGATGGAGCCTTCCTCGCAGTTTTCTACGATCTTCTCCCAGTTCTTCTTCTGCTCGGCCTTGTCAAAGGAGATGACGGGATTTCCCTCGCGGTCTTCCAATTTCTCCAGAAAAACTTCGATCTCAGAACCGACTTGCAGTTCGGAAACGTCTACAAATTCATGAGCGGGTACGATACCTTCAGACTTTCCGCCGATGTCGACCACGACTTCAAGTGGACGGATTTCGATGATGGTACCTTTGATAATAGAACCTTCATTAAGGTTCTCGATACTGCTGCCTTGAAGCAGCTCTTCCATGAGATGACTCATATTTTACTGTGTGCCGCCGCTTAAAAAGGGCGAATGGGTTGATGGTTATAATGATGTGGGTTATTCCCGCAGGATGATTCCAATCATCCAAAGAGCCAGAAAGTAGTAGGCTCAAGCCCCAGCATAGCAAGCAAAAAGCCTAATTCATGTAATTCCGTTCCTGCCGGAAGCTCGCACCCGGGCAAATAAAAGGCGCACTCCCTACCCCTAAGGAGTGCGCCTACCATTGTCTACTTTATTCTGTTACCCCAAACTCCCTTGCGGGAGCTAAGTTGTTCAATATGCTAATAAGTGTAGTTTTAATGATCGGGTTTTGGCAAGCTATTTTTCAAAAATAGTTGAAGTTTTTTTAATCCCTGCAAATCAAGCTATTAGAAAAAATAATCTTGCGACACTTATGGCTGGATTTAAATCGAGCCTCCCTTCAAGGTGGGAAATATGCCTTTTTCCAAGTCAACCGAAGACATTATAGCCGACTTTCGCGGACTTCCCCGCAGTGTCACTTGGTCCTCAAAACGTCTACCGGTAAGCCTTAACAACCTCCTGGTTGTTTTCAAAGAGCGCTATAAAATTGAGGAACCCTGCCCTGAACGTTCCCTTGTTGAGAATTGGAGCGAACTCTTTGGGAAACTGGCAGGACGCTGCAACCCCGTCCGTATCAAAGATGAACACACCCTCATCATCTCTGTCACCAACCCCACCCTACGCTCGGAGCTCAACTTTAAGAAACTTCATATCCTCAAAAAAATAACCTCACTGCCGCATTGTAATAAAATCCGCGACCTCGTCATCCGGGGTTGAGCGGAAACAACGCCCTTGATTGACAGCATGCCCGCCCACCCTGACAGTATTCCTAAATGAAAAGTTACCTCGACCTACTCAAAACCGTTCTTGATACAGGCACCTACCGCGATGACCGCACTGGTACCGGCACCTACTCCATCTTTGGTGCACAGGCTCGTTTCTCACTCGATCCCGATTTCCCCCTCCTTACAACCAAGAAACTCCACCTCCGTTCTATCATCCACGAGCTCCTCTGGTTCCTCAAAGGCGAGACTAACATCGCATACCTGCGCGAGAACAAAGTAACCATCTGGGACGAGTGGGCCGACGCCAACGGCGACCTTGGTCGGGTCTACGGTGCGCAATGGCGTGACTGGACCGCCGCCGATGGCAACCGAGTCGATCAAATCGCCAACCTAATCCACGATCTTAAAAACAACCCCGACAGCCGCCGCCATATCGTCTGTGCCTGGAATCCCGGCGAAATCCAACACATGGCACTTCCGCCCTGCCACGCACTCTTCCAATTCTACGTCGCCAACGGCGAACTCAGTTGCCAGCTCTACCAGCGCAGTGCCGACATCTTCCTCGGCGTCCCCTTCAACATCGCTTCCTATGCCCTCCTCACCATGATGGTGGCGCAAGTCTGCGACCTTAAACCCAAGGAATTTGTCCACACCTTCGGCGACCTCCACCTCTACGCCAACCACGTCGACCAAGCCCGCGAACAACTCTCCCGCCAACCGCGTGCCTGCCCCCAAATGCGACTCAACCCCGACGTCAAAACTATCGACGGATTCACTTTCGATGACTTCGAGCTTGTCAACTACGACCCGCACCCCGCCATCAAAGCACCCATCGCCGTCTAGTTCCACAACCGCACCACCATGAAAACCTTTAAGGCCATCGCCGCCATGTCAGAAAACCGCATCATCGGTAACGCGGGCGATATCCCCTGGCACCTGCCTGAAGATTTCAAATGGTTCAAGCAAACCACCATGGGCGGCATTCTTATCATGGGACGCAAAACCTTCGACTCCATCGGTCGCCCCCTGCCCGGTCGCGAAACCTATGTCCTCAGCCGCACACCCCGCAACATTCCAAACGTCCACTCCATTACCCACCTCGACATGCTCGACCAACTCGCCACCGAGAAAATCGTCTGGATTGCCGGCGGGGGCGAGATTTACCGCCAGATGCTCCCTCGTTGCGAGACGCTCTACCTCACTCGGGTACACCGCACCTGTGAAGGCGACGCCACCTTCCCCGAGTTCGAAAACGATTTTACCCTAGCGGCAGTGGAGCTCGAAAATCCTGACTTCACCGTCGAGCGTTGGGAACGCAACTAGGCGCGCTTCGCGATTTCTGCCAGCGCCCAGCCAGCATGCTCCGCGAGCATAGCATCTTCGCCCTGCGACAGCTCATCCAACGCGGGGACATCCGCCGCCCCGCCCACATTCCCAAGCACCACGCAAACATTCCGCTTGAAGCGCTTCAGCTTCAGGCGCCGCATCGGTGAACCCCGGAAACGCTCCGCAAATTCAGCCTCCCCCCACGCCAGCATCTCCCGCATGAGCGGTAAGTCCCGAGGCGCAAAGCGTGCCTCCTGCGTCACCACCGCCCAGCGATTCCACGGGCAAACGTCTAGACAATCATCACAGCCAAACAAACGATCCCCCACCGCTGACCGAAACTCCAGCGGAATCCCCCCGTCGTGTTCAATCGTCAAATACGCAATACAACGCCGCGCATCCAATTGATACGGAGCCGTGATCGCCTGCGTCGGACACACATCAATACAACGCGTGCAACTCCCGCAACGATCCTTCACCGCTTCCCCTGCGGGCAAATCCAGCGTCGTCACAATCGTCCCTAAAAACGACCACGTCCCCCGCTTGGGCTCAATCAAAATGGTACTCTTGCCCTGCCAGCCCAAACCCGCCGCCGCCGCAATCGGCTTCTCCAACACCGGCCCTGTATCGACATAGGGACGCTGCACCCCGCCAAATTCCTCACGCATAATCCGGCACAATTGCTTCAAACGCTTCAGCATGAAATTGTGGTAGTCATCCCCCAGCGCGTATTTCGCGATCCGAAAATCCCGCTCCGGATCCGGTTGGTAATAATTCATACTCACCACCACGATACTGCGCGCCTCCGGAATCAACGCCTCCGGTTGCAAGCGGCGGTCGTTATTCCGTTCCATCCAGTCCATACTGCCGTGCTGACCACTCGCAATCCATTCACGATAATACTCCCGCCGCAAATCCACCGGTACCCCGCTCACCCCAAGCCCCGCAAAACCAAGCTCCTCCGCCTGCTTTGCCAAACGCTCCTTCATCGTTGTGCCATCAATTTCCATCTTTTCATCTTTTGCGCTATTTTCTGCTGACAGCCAAGGCAAACTATCACTCAATGTTCAACATGAATAAAAGCACCGTCTCCGCATCCATCCTCATCGGCCTTCTGGTCCTCGCCCTTCTCGGCGGTTCCCGTCTCTATGTCAGCGTCCCCGCAGGGCACGTTGCCGTCGCCACCCTCTTCGGCGAAGTCGTCGATGAACCCTATCGCGAGGGCCTCACCGTCCCCGTCAACCCCCTCTACGAATTCACCTTCTACGACATCCGCGAAAAAGAACTTAAGGAAAGCGCCGGCGTCCCCTCACAGGATCAGCTCACCACCAGCGTTGACGTCAGTATCAAGTTCCGCATCGACGGCGAAGAAGCCCCCCGCATCCTTCAGGAAACCGGTACCTTTGAAGACGCCGTCCGCGTCCAGATCCAACCCAAGCTCCGCTCCGTCGTCCGCGAACAAGGCAAAAGCATCGTCCGTGCCGAAGATTTCTTCCTTCAGGAAACCCAGGAAAACCTCCAGTCCGCCATCTATAATTCCATGAGTAACTACCTCAAGGATCGCGGCATCGTTTGCCTCGATATCCTCATCCGCGACATCAGCCTGCCCCCTTTCATTACCCGCGCCATCGAATCCAAAAAAGAACGCGAGCAGGAAGTTGAAAAACAAAAAGCCGAACTCGAGCGCTTCCGCACCGAACAGCAACAAATCATCGCCGAAGCCGAGGCCAAACGCGACTCCGCCCTCCTCGACGCCGAGCAACGCCAGATCCTCGCCGACGCCCAGGCTTACGAAATCACCAAGCTCAACGAAGCCATCGCGCAAAACCCCGCCTACGTCCAAATTCAGGCACTCGAAGCCCTCAAGGAAATCTCCGCCAACCCCTCCAGCAAAATCTACTTCCTCAACGGTGAGTCACCCACACCCCTTCCCCTCATGAACATGGGCGACCCCCTCACCAAGTAAGCGGTCCTCAATCAAAATGCCTTTTGCGATGTTGGGGACTTTTATGCGCCCCTTGAAATTTGACAAATTATTTGGCAAATTTATATCAATGAAAATCAAGGTTAGCACCCTCCTTAGGGAATTCCCCAAAGTACGGCGTGCTGTTTTGGCTGGCGAGGACGTGATCGTGCAAACCCGCGAGGGAAACCTGCGGATCACTGCCGAAAAACCCGAGCACAAGTCGGTGCTGGGTTGCATGAAGGGGCACTTTGGCGTGACCGGAGATATTGTAAGTCCCACCACGACCGAAGACGAGTGGAAGGCCTCCCTCTGAGCCTCCTTTTTGAAACCCATACCATTATCTGCCTGTTAAAAAAGATCATAGACTGCTTTCAGGCCATTTGGTAGATCTTCTATAGCCTTTGTTAATCGGTACCTTGACTCCAGGATTACAAATACCGTAATTTATCTCATGGCAATTGATAGATACAGAGCCGATCGGATAGGCATCCCTCCAGAAATGCGTACCAAGACAGACCTAAGCTGCATCGCCCAGCCCGCCACCCCAACCGCCATCACCCGCGTGCCAGACCTCACGGACTACATCGAGGAAGAACGTAAGCGCTGGCACGCATGAAGCGCGCCTTCCTCAATAACTGCAATAAGCCCCGTTCACTCCGCTTCCGAATTTCTACAAAATAATTAAGCAATCCGCCCGTCAAATATGGCCGAAAAATATACCGAAGACAGCATCAAATCCCTCGACTGGAAAGCGCACATCCGCCTCCGCCCAGGCATGTATATCGGAAAACTCGGCGACGGCGCCTCGCCGGATGACGGCATCTACATCCTCCTGAAGGAAGTCATCGACAACTCCATTGACGAATTCGTCATGGGGCACGGCAAAACCATTGAGGTCAATATCGACGGCACCAGCGTTTACGTGCGCGACCACGGACGCGGCATCCCCCTCGGTAAACTCAAGGACTGCGCCTCCAAAATCAACACCGGCGCAAAATACGACTCCGAAGCCTTTAAAAAATCCGTCGGCCTGAACGGCGTCGGCATCAAAGCCGTCAACGCCCTCTCTGCGGAATTCACCATCCAGGCCTTCCGCGAGGGCAAGACCCGCGCCGTGCAATTTGCCCGCGGTGAAGTCACAACCGAGGACAAACGCGACAAGGCCGCGCCCAAAGACGCCTCTTCCGGCACCGAACTCCGCTTCGACCCCGACCCCGAAATTTTCGGCAAGTGCCGTTTCCGCGACGACTACGTTGAGGACATGCTTTGCAATTACGCCTACCTCAACAGCGGACTCACCCTCCTCTACAACGGTAAAAAATTCAAATCCGAAAACGGCCTCCGCGACCTCCTCGAAAACAAACTCGACGGCGAACCGCTATACCCCATTGCCCACCTCAATGACAAGGACATCGAGGTCGCCTTCACCCATAACAACGCCTACGGCGAGGACTACTACTCCTTCGTCAACGGTCAGCACACCACCATGGGTGGCACCCACCTCGCCGCCTTCCGCGAGGCCCTCGCCAAGACCATCAAGGATTTCTTCAAAAAAGACTTCGACGCCGTCGATATCCGCACCTCCATTTGCGCCGCCGTGAGCATCAAAGTCGAAGAACCCGTCTTCGAATCCCAGACCAAGACCAAACTCGGCTCTCAGGACATGGGCCCCAAAGGCCCCACCGTTCGCAGCTTCATGTCCAACTTCATCAAGCAGGCGCTTGACAACTACCTGCACCGCGAACCCGACACCGCCAAGGCCCTCCTCGAAAAAATTCAGGAAGCCGAACGCAACCGCAAAGAACTCAAAGGCATCCAAAAACTCGCCCGCGAACGCGCCAAAAAAGCCAAAGTCCACAACAAGAAACTCCGCGATTGCCGCGTCCACCTCGACACCAAGAAAACCGGACGCCTTGATTCCACCCTCTTCATCACCGAGGGCGACTCCGCCTCCGGCTCCATCACCAAGGCGCGCGACGTCAATTCTCAAGCGGTCTTCTCCCTCAAAGGCAAGCCCCTCAACTCCTTCGGCCTCACCAAAAAAATCGTCTACGAAAACGAGGAATTCAACCTCCTACAAGACGCCCTCAACATCGAAAACGGAATCGAGGGCCTCCGCTACAACAACGTCGTCATCGCCACCGATGCCGACGTCGACGGCATGCACATTCGCCTGCTCCTCATCACCTTCTTCCTCCAGTTCTTCCCCGAGCTGATCAAGCAGGGCCACCTGCACATCCTGCAAACGCCCCTCTTCCGCGTGCGCAATAAGAAGGTCACCCGCTACTGCTACTCCGAAGATGAGCGGCTAGCAGCGATCGAAGAGTGCAAGCCCAAGCCCGAGATCACACGATTCAAAGGCCTGGGCGAAATCTCGCCCGACGAGTTCCAGCACTTTATCGGTAAGAACATCCGCCTCGATCCCGTCATCATCCCCAAGGGCATGACGACCAAAGACCTGCTCACCTTCTACATGGGCAAGAACACCCCCGAGCGCCAGGAATTCATCATCGATAACCTCAAAGTCGAAAAAGACGTGGTCGAAAAAGCCGAAGCGGTGGCGTAGATTCTCCAATGAAAACAAATCCGCGCATCGGCATTTATTATTTGCTCGGCGCGGGAACGCTGGGATGCATCGCCTTTGCGACTACCCCGTGGGGCCTTATTCTGCTGTGGCCCACAATTTCACTGATTATCGTCGCATTCGGATATT
>CBFHXZ010000020.1:0-22603 GCA_965659965.1 Coraliomargaritaceae bacterium | reverse complement strand
TACCTCCCCCACCTCGCCCCCGCATTCCAGACCGCCCACACCCTCGTCCTCGGCTGCAAACCCCAACAACTACCCCAAATCGACCCCGCCCTCGCAGACGCCGCCAAAGACAAACTCATCTTCTCCATCCTCGCCGGCACCACCCTCAAACAACTCCACACCCGCTTCCCCAACGCCCGCAACATCATCCGCACCATGCCCAATACCCCCGGGCAAATCGGCGCCGGCATCACCGCTTACACCCCCGCACAACCACTCGACACCGAAGACGACTCCCGCGTCAAAGCCATCCTCAACGCCCTCGGCAATTACCACGAAGTTGAGGAATCACAACTCGATGCCGTCACCGCCCTCTCCGGATCCGGCCCCGCCTACCTCTTTGAATTCACCGCCGCCCTACGCGACGCCGGCACCCAGCTCGGACTAGACCCCCTCCTCGCTCATTCCCTCGCTCTCCACACCGTCCACGGCGCCGCCGCCCTCCTCATCCAATCCGAGCAGGACCCCGAAGCCCTACGCGACGCCGTCACCTCCAAAGGCGGCACCACCGCCGCCGCCCTCCAGGTCCTCTCCCAAAACGACTTCCGCTCACTCATCCAAAAAGCCCTCACCGCCGCCCGCGACCGCTCCATCCAACTCGCAAACGAGAGTTAGTCGCTCCACCCGCAGGCACAAAAAAGCCCCACAAGTGCCGTAACAGGATGGGAGATCTTAGCCTTTGAAAAACTAGGTGGATGCTTCCTCGAGCCTGTTTGTCTTCCGGTTTACGGCTGGACAGCGAAGCCCCAGGGTCAGCTCCCATTTTCAAATCAGTAAAGGACAGATACTCCGATGAATATCGAACACCGCAGGGTTGAATAATTAACCATGCATCCCCAGCCCCACTTTGCAAGCGCAGAGCTGCCATAGCTCCTCCGCTTCTCCGCTCCCCTGTGTTTAATAATTCACCACAGAGCCACCGAGTTCACAGAGAAGGATAAAACGTCGAACATCGAACTCCCAACTCCCAACGCTCAACCTGATTCAGACCATCTCCCGGATGAACCGGAAGTTTGAAAACTATAAGGCTTAACTGTCCGCTTTTACCTTGCGGCGGGATTCGCAGGGGCTAAATTTTCAAGCAATTCCACCTACCCTCCTGCTATGTCCTATATAGAAAAAACCCTGTCCTCGGATGAATCCGTGCAAACCACTTTCAAATTGCATTGGGTAACGTGGTTGCCCTTTGCAGGCTGGCTCGTGCTGGCGATCCCCACTTTTGGAATCACCCTACTGGTGGCGGGCTATGAATACCTGCGTTTGAAATGCATCGAGCAGGCGGTCACCAATCGCCGCGTGATTTTCAAGAAAGGCATCATCAGTCGTCACAGCGAGGAGATGCGTTTGAATTCCGTGGAGACGGTGGAGGTCCGCCAGAGCATCTGGGGCCGGATCCTCGGCTATGCGACGATTGTAGTAACGGGTCGCGGGGTGAGTGATGTCTAACTCAAATGGATGGATCACCCGTTGGAAGTGAAACGCGCCATCGAGGATGCGCTGAATCAAGACTAGTAGGCTTCCATTGCCGCGCGGAAGGCGTCGGTCCAGGGGGTGGGTTGATGGGTCTCGGCAGAGAGTTTGCAAAGGGTGCGGGTGCCGTCGCAATGGAGGGTCTCGCCGTCGCCGGATGTGATGCGGAAATTCATGACCACCCCGCTGGCGCGAATGCGTTGAATGGTGTAATGGACCATTAGGTCGCCCGGATTGCGGACCGGTTCGCGGAAACGTGACTCGAGCCCGTGCACGACCACGTAGATATCCTCGTCCCGCTCGGAGTTAAAATCGGGAACCCCGAGGAGTTCTTGAAAGAAGGCCTGTTGCGCCCGCTCGAGGTGGAGGAAATAGCGGGTGTGATGCAGGACGCCTAGGGCGTCGAGTTCATCAAAGAAAACCGGGGCGGTATGGGTATAAGTTTTGGACACGTAGAATGAACGAAGGGTGAGCGAAAAACTTACGATCCGGATGGATCGAGTTGTTTAGCCAGCCTAGCCGGCTACCTTTGATTCTCACTCATGAACGCTCATGATCGGATATCCCACATTCGTGCCGATTCGTGAGCATTCGTGGTTTGAAATGGTACTCAGGGCGGGACTTGAACCCGCATGCCCGTGAAGGCACCACGACCTGAACGTGGCGTGTCTACCAATTTCACCACCTGAGCCAAATAAAACTGTCAAATGTCAGGTGGCGTTGTCGGCTCTCGCCTCGGAAGCACCACCTGAGCGCAAACCTAGGTTAAAGCACATCTGTCTTTTATTTGCCAACTCAAAAGTGGCGTTGGCCGTATTTCTCTCCGTAGAAGCGACACTCTTGTAGCTTTCCAGCCACAAGCAAAAGCGGCAGGATTGCTGCTTCCACGATACAGAATTTGGGTTTATTTGTGAGTATTCGTGCAAATTCGTGGTTCGATTTGGAACAGTTCCCCCCCACACATCTTGCTTTTATTTTCGGCGGGTTCTGTTAATTTTCTGGCATGACTATTGAAGAACGTTTGGAGGAATATTTGGATCGCGCGCCGGAGGTGGCAGAGGATGCCTACGTGGCGAAGGGCGCGGTGGTGATTGGAGCAGTGACTCTGGGGTCGAAGAGCAGCGTTTGGCACGGGGCGGTATTGCGGGGTGATATTCAAACGATTGAAATCGGTGAGGGTTCGAACGTGCAGGACGGGACCATTGTGCATCTGGCGGATGATTTCGGGGTGAAGGTCGGGCGTTATGTGACCATCGGGCACGCGGCGATGATACATGCCTGCGAGATTGGGGATGAGTGTTTGATCGGCATGCAAGCAACGGTTTTGGACGGTGCGGTAATCGGGGAACAATCGATTGTGGGCGCGGGTGCGCTGGTGACCAAGGGCACGATTGTGCCGCCGGGATCGCTGGTGCTGGGGGCTCCCGCCAAGGTGGTGCGCGAACTCTCTGAAGAGGAACGGGCGGGCCTGCGCGTTTGGGCCGATAAATACGTCGCGGTGGCGAAGGGTCACAAGGCGCGCTTCAGTTCTGAATTATAAGCGGCGTTTGCTTTCTTTCGATTCGCGGTTTTTCTTCGTTGCCTGTTGAGACTAAATCTCATTGAATACACTCATTAGCTATGCGACTGGATCGAATAAAAAAAGACGGCCTCTTCCGTGTCACGAAACTAGACAGCGGGAATCCCTGCATTGCAAAGCTCATGACGATGGGCTTGTTGCCGAATCAGGAGTTGCGCCTCACGCATGAAGCCCCGCTGGGGGATCCCATCGCGATTGAATTCAACGGCTGTCAAATGAGCCTGCGCCTGCGGGACGCCGCCCTGATTGAGGTAGAAGCCATCTGATGAGCACCGACCGCCGATTGAGCGTTGCCCTGATTGGAAATCCGAACACGGGCAAGACCTCGCTATTCAACATGCTGACGGGTCTGCACCAGCACGTCGGGAATTATGCCGGCGTCACAGTCGAGAAAAAGACAGGGATTTGGACGCTGCCTGACGGCGGGCAGGTCAATCTCATCGACTTGCCCGGCACGTATAATTTAAACGCCGCCTCGCTGGATGAACGGGTGGCGGTCGATGTCCTTGCGGGGCATTCGAGTGACGCCGCCCCACCCGACCTCGTTATCGTGGTGGTCGATGTTGAGAACCTTAGGCGGAACCTTTACTTGGCATCACAAGCGTCTGAACTCGGCGTGCCCATGGTAATCGCGCTGAATTGTTGGGACGTCGCCGAACGGAAGGGTTTGCAGATCGACAGCAAGCTTCTGGAACAACGCCTGGGTGTTCCGGTGGTGCCCACGGTGGCGCGCACCCGACGCGGGACCGGCGCGCTGGCGGAAGCGGTGACCCATGCCCTGCAAACTCGGCCCATGCTCGTGCGTCCCCGCTGGCCCGAGGCGGTGACCGATTCCATTGACGACCTGCGCCGCGAATTGGTGGAGGCACGAGGCGAAGCTCTGCGAGAGGGAGAATTACAACGCCTGCTCTTTGATCGCCGCAGCGCGGTGGCGGAACGCCTCCAGACCCCCGCCGAAGAACGCGATACCATTCTCCGCGCTGCCCGCGAAAAACTGCACCTCGGGGGTTACCAACCCGACGCCGCGGAATCCCTCCTGCGTTACCGTTTCCTGAACCCGCTCTTGAACGACATTCTCGAGCGGCAGGCCGCTATGAAAAAACGGAGTACCTCCGAGAGCATCGACCAACTCCTCCTGCACCGGGTATGGGGTCTGCTGGTTTTTGTGGGCATGATGTATGTGGTCTTTCAATCGGTCTACACTTGGGCGGGGCCGCTGATGGGTCTCATTGAAAACGGAGTCGGCTGGCTCGGTGATTTTGCGGGTGGCTTTTTAACGGCGACCCCCATTCTGCAAAGTCTGGTGGTGGACGGGGTGATTGGCGGGGTTGGTGCCTTCCTGGTTTTCCTGCCGCAAATCCTCGTGCTCTTCTTCTTCATCGCATTGCTTGAGGAGACCGGCTACATGGCGCGCGCGGCGTTCCTGATGGACAAACTTTTTTCCTGGAGCGGTTTAAACGGGAAGAGCTTTGTGCCCCTGCTGTCCAGTTTTGCCTGTGCCATTCCCGGGATTCTCGCGACCCGCACAATCAGCGATCCCAAGGCCCGCTGCATCACCATCCTCATTGCGCCCCTGATGAGTTGTTCTGCGCGGCTACCGGTCTACCTCCTTTTGATCGGCGCGTTTATTGAACCCGAATACGGTGCGGCGGTGGCGGGCTTCACCCTTTTCGCAATGCACTTCATCGGGGTTTTGCTTGCCGGTCCGTTGGCGTGGTTGCTTCACCGCAGTCTCCCCCGCTCGATGACGAGTCAACCCTTTGTCATGGAGTTGCCGCACTACCGCGTGCCTCAGCTTGGGCGCATCGGGCATCGTCTGTATGAAAGCGGATCGGAATTCATCGTGCGCGCGGGCACGGTTATTTGCGCGATGACGATTATCATTTGGGCGCTCTTGTATTTTCCCCGCCCGCCCGAGCTGGCGGAATCAATTCAAGCTGCGGCCCAGGTGGAAAACTCCGGGCTCTCGGAAGCGGAACTGGAAGACCGCCTGCACGCCGCCTATCTGGAACAAAGCTACATGGGCCGCTTCGGGCGTGCGGTGCAACCTGTTTTCGCGCCTGCCGGTTACGACTGGAAAATCACGGTCGGGGTACTCGCTAGTTTCCCTGCCCGCGAGATTATCATTTCCACCCTTGGCATCACCTACGCCCTCGGTGGGGAAGTCGATGAAGGTTCGGATGATTTACGAAGCACGCTTGCTAAAGCCCGCTGGGAATCCGGCCCGCGCGCGGGGAGCCCGGTCTTCAATCTCCCGGTCGCGCTTTCCATTATGGTATTTTTCGCCCTCTGTATGCAATGCGGTGCCACCGTCGCGGTGATCGCAAAGGAGTTGCATTGGGGTTGGGCGCTTGGGAGCTTTTTCGGACTGACGACCCTCGCCTGGATCGCCGCCGTCCTCACCTATCAAATTGGGATGTGGCTCGCCTAAGCTTCCCATGGAATTTCTCGACCGCATCCTTGTTTTGCTCGTCCTCGCGGGGGCTCTTGCATTTCTCTACCGCGTCTTTCGGAGGAAGAAAAACGGCGGCGGTTGTGGCTGCGGGACGGACAAATGCCCCACCCGCAAGCCCTAGACGCCCGCGAGGGATTTAAAAATATCCTCAAAGGCGGTCACCGCGCGCTCCATCAACCCGAGGTCGAAACTTTCGTCGGGTGCGTGTAGATTATCGATGGGTGTGAAGAGGCCAATCATGACGGCATCAAGTCCTGCGCGCGCCTTGAAGTCGGCAATGACGGGAATGCTGCCCCCCTCGCGGAGGAAGAGCGGCGATTTGCCAAAGCGGGATGAAATGGCGTCCTGAGCGGCACCGAAGGCGCGGGCGAGCACGGGCGATTGATCAGCGGGGGTGTTTTCACGGCCGGGCGGAACAACGAGGTAGGCGGCGGCGATCCCTCCCCTGCGAATGCGACAATGGACTCCATCAGGGCAACGCGATTCAATCGCGGCGATGACCGCGTCCTGAATTTTTTCCGGATCCTGTGCCGCGACGAGGCGGCAGGTGATTTTTGCAAAGGCTTCACTGGGAATGACGGTCTTGCTCCCCTCTCCCTGGTAGCCGCCACCGAGTCCGTTGAATTCGAGAGTGGGTCCAAACCGAACCGCCTCAAGGGGCGAGAGTCCGTTGGCGGGTGCGAAAGCGGGAACATCGAGAAGCGCTCGATAACTCTCGACGGTCTCGGGGTAGCGGTCCAGTTCCGCACGTTCCCAATCGTAGAGCGGCAGAACGTCATCATAGAATCCAGGTACATTGACGCTGCCGTCGGGATTGTGGAGCGAGGCGCAGATTTCCGTGAGGGCTTGCAGGGGATTGCAGACCGCGCCGCCATGGATTCCGGAATGAAGGTCGCTGGCGGGGCCGCGCAATTTGATTTCGAGATCGACCAAGCCGCGCAGGCCGGTGGTGATGACCAGTTGTTCGGTATTCGGGCTGCCGGTATCGGAAACGAGCAGGCAGTCTGCTTTGGAGAGGCGTTCGCCATAGCGGTCAAAAAAATCCGGCATACTGGGGCTGCCGATTTCCTCCTCACCCTCAATGACGTAGGTGAGGTTGAGCGGGAGGTCGGGATGCGCTTCGAGAACGCGCGAAAGGGCACTCATGTGCACGACTGTGGGGCCTTTGTTATCAGCGGTTCCGCGACCGAAGAGACGTCCGTCGCGCACGGTGGGCTCAAAGGCGGGCGAAGTCCAAAGCTCGAAGGGGTCGGCGGGTTGCACATCGTAATGACCGTAGATCACGAGATGGGGCCAGTCAGGATTTCCGTGGCGTTCAGCGAGGAGGATGGGATGCAGGGCGGTCTCGACTTGCTCCACTCGAAAGCCCAGTTGCTCGAGCAGGCCAGTGGCGTACTCGCGGGCCTGAGCCATGCCCTCCGCGTAGGCGGGATCGGTGGAAACCGAGGGAAAGGCGGCGTATTCGCTGAGGGTTTTGAGCGGGTCAATCATTGGCGGGAAGCATGGCGCGAAGCGCGGGCATTGCAAGCCGTGTGAGGTTTAAAGACCCGCTTCGTAAATCGCAACTGCTTCCGGCATAAGACTGCGGAGCTTGCGCACCCGGGAATCGTCCGATGGATGTGTCGAGAGAAATTCCGGTGGGCTGTCGGATTTTTCTTCGGACATACGTTGCCAGAAATCGATGGCGACGCGGGGATCGTAACCCGCCTCGGCGGAGTATAGGATTCCGATCGCGTCAGCCTCACTTTCGTGCAGACGACTGAAAGGCAGGATGACGCCCACAGCGGTTCCCATCCCCACACCTGCGAGAATCAAGCGGCGACTCCCGGCGTCCATATCATGGGTGCCCGCCGCAACCGCAAGCGTTCCGCCCGCGACCAGGATTTGTTGACTGACGCGCTCGGAGGCGTGGCGTGCCACCACGTGGGCAATTTCATGACCGATGACAACTGCGAGGTCGGCGTCACTTTCAATAATTTTAAAAAGACCGGTGTAGACTGCGACTTTTCCGCCGGGCATGGCAAAGGCGTTAATCTGCTCGGAATCATCAAAGACGACGAATTCCCATTCGGCATTGGGGAGGTCGTAAGCTGCGACACGCGCGATGCGTTCACCCACGCGTTTGACGCGGGCATTGAGCTCCGGATCAGTGGAGAGCGGAGTCTCTTTTTTCAATTCCTCAAACTGCGTGACCGCCATGCGGACCAGATCGCTCTCGGGATAGATATGCATGGCCTTCCGTCCGGTGACCGGGACGGTGGTGCAGGCCGCAAGTAAGAGTAAGACGGCGCAAAGCGCGAAGCGGACATATAAACTTTGCATGTTCTCTAAGATAGAGAAAATCAAGCGCTTGGCAAGTAACACTAGTGCTTAAAGTGGCGCTTGCCGGTAAAGATCATTGCCATATCGCGCGCGTCGGCGGCAGCGATGACTTCCTCGTCGCGCACCGAACCACCGGGTTGGATGGCGGCGGTGGCACCTGCCTCCGCAGCGGCTTCGAGTCCGTCGGCAAAGGGGAAGAAGGCATCCGAACAAACGACGGAACCTGCGAGCGGGAGACCCGCCTCACCGGCTTTCCAGACCGCGATCTTGGAACTGTCGACCCGCGACATTTGACCCGCACCCACTCCAAGGGTGCGCTCACATCCTGCGTAAACGATGGCGTTGGATTTCACGTGTTTGACGACGTTCCATCCGAAGACCATGGCCCGCATTTCCTCCTCGGTGGGTTGGCGCTTGGTGACCACTTTCCAATCGCCCGGGCGATCGGGCATACTGTCGCGGTCCTGAAGCAGGAGACCCCCGACAACCGAGCGAACCTCTTGGAGTGAATCTGCGGGCAAACTGCCCTTTGCAGTCATGAGGCGGAGGTTCTTTTTCTTGTCGAAAATTTCGCGTGCGGCGGGCGTGAAATCGGGCGCAATGATGACTTCGCAGAAGATGCCAGAGATAATGGCGGCGAGGTCGGCATCGATGGATTGGTTCGCAACGATGATGCCGCCGAAGGGGGCTTGCTGGTCGGTCGCAAAGGCCTGTTCCCAAGCGGTCACGAGATTATCAGCAGATGCTACGCCACAGGGATTGGTGTGTTTAAGAATCGCCACGGTGGGCTTTTGGAATTCACCGATGAGGTAAGTGGCGGCGGTGATGTCGATGATGTTGTTGAAGCTGAGCGCCTTGCCCTGCAACTGATCGAAACAATCAAAGAAACTGCCGTAAAGGGCGGCCTGTTGGTGCGGGTTTTCTCCGTAACGGAGGGCGGCGGCCTGCGGGAGGTCGGTCTTCAGGCGGGCGGGCACCCCGGCGATGGCGGCAAGGTCGGGTTCCGCGGAGTCCACCTGCCCCTGCAGGTAGGTAGCGATAGCGCCGTCGTAGACGGCGGTGCGTTCAAAGACCTTGAGCGCCAGTTCGCGGCGGAGGCTTGCAAGGGCATCGGCGTCGGGCATGGCGGCGAGGACGCGGTCGTAATCGGCGGCGTCGACCACCACGGTGACAGCGGCGTGGTTTTTGGCGGCACTGCGCAGCATAGAAGGACCACCGATGTCGATGTTCTCGATTGCCAACTCGAAGCTCACGTCGGGTTTGGCAACGGTGGCTTCAAAGGGGTAGAGGTTGACGACTATGAGGTCGATGAGGTCGATGCCGTGTGCTTCGGCGGCGGCGAGGTGGTCGTCTCTATCGCGGCGCGCGAGGAGCCCACCATGGATTTTTGGATGCAGGGTCTTCACGCGGCCCTCCATCATTTCGGGAAAGCCGGTATGATCGCTGACCTCGGTCACGGGAATGCCTTCGCTCTCTAGGAGCTTGGCGGTTCCACCCGTAGAGAGGAGGCGGTAACCATGCGTTTCAACGAGGGCGCGTGCGAAGGGCACGAGTCCGGTTTTATCACTTACGGAGAGTAAGGCGGTCTTGTTCATAAATGGGAATTTTGGCGAAGTGTGATGGCGTCGCGTTTAAAAAGCAGGCAGGGGCCCACTAATAGGCGCGGCCATCTTTGTTTTCGTAATAATTAATGAAGGCGCGGTTCAAGGTGGCGTATCCCCCGGGAGTGGGATACTCCCCGGTGAAATACCAATCCCCGTTGTGTTCGGGAATGGCCTCGCGCATTTTCTCAACGGTCAAAAATTCAATTTCCAACTCGCCTGACCAAACCACGTCCTTGGGGTAGACGAGTTGCGCGATCTTGGCGGCGATCTGCGCGTCGGTATAACGGTCGTAAATCTTGCGAACGTGATTGACCATTTGGTCGGCAGGCAATTTGGACTGTGCAACACAATCCTGGTACACTTCTTTGAGCAAATCGCGGTGACCGTCATCTTCCAAAAGCGCGACTGCGGCCTTGAAGGCGATAAACTTCCCGAGTTCGGACATATCGATACCGTAGCAATCGGGGTAGCGGATTTGCGGAGCGGTCGACGCCACGACGATCTTGCGCGGCTTGGTGCGACTGAGGATGTTGAGAATGGATTCTTTGAGGGTGGTTCCGCGCACGATGGAATCATCGATACAAACGAGGCAGTCACCTTCTTTGACCACGCCGTAGGTGATATCGTAGACGTGAGAGACCAATTGGGCGCGGCCCTTCTCCTGAGAAATAAAGGTGCGCAGCTTGATGTCCTTGTGGGCGATTTTCTCACCCCGTGGCCAGTTGCCCATGATCAACTCGTCGATGAGCGACTCGGTCAAACTGCCGTCGCGCTGGGCGTCTAAAAGGATCTGTTTAACTTCCTCGCGGCGGTGAAGGCGGAGGCCTTCGAGTAAGCCGTGGTACGCGGTCTCAGCTGTATTGGGGACGAAACTGAAGACGCTGCGGGCAAAATCATTATCGATGGCATTGACGACCTGATCCTTAAGGGCGGCACCAAGGGCTTTGCGTTCGCGGTAGATGTCGGCGTCGTTGCCACGTGAGAAGTAAATGCGCTCGAAGGAACAGGGGCTTTGTTTTTCTTTCTTGGTGAAGGGTTCGCAATAGATGCGCCCGTCATTTTTGATAACCGTCGCGGTGCCGGGTTCCAATTCGCAGACCCGCTCAATCGGCTGGTTGAAAATCGTCATGAGCGCCACCCGCTCCGAGGCGAAGGCAATGACCTCGTCGTTTTGAAAATAGTAACAGGGGCGGATGCCACGCGGATCACGCATGACAAAGGAATCACCGTTACCAACAAGACCCGCGATCGTGTAACCGCCGTCCCAATCGGCGGCCGCTTTGCGCAGAATGCGAACCGGGTCGAGGTCTGAACTGATGACATCGGGGATCTGACCGCCCTGCATGCTGTCGCGGTTCTGGTGGTAAATGGCATCGTGTGCCTCATCGAGGTGGAAACCAATGGCCTCGAGGACTGCTTGGGTATCGGTGCCAAAAATCGGGTGCTGTCCGCGTTCAATGAGGGAGTTGTTGATTTCCTTCTCATTGGTAATGGTGAAATTACCCGCGAGCATAAGATTTTTGGTAGGCCAGTTGGATTGGCGAACAAAGGGGTGGCAATTTGCGGAGGTATAAACACCCGAGGTTCCGTAACGGAGGTGCCCGAGCAGAATCTCTCCCCCGAAATCAAAGTTTTCTTTGACGGTCGCGGGAAATTCCGGATGGAGAACCCCCTCTGCCATCAAGCGGTTGTATTCCTCGAGCTGCCCGTTAAAGATGCGCGCCAGAGGGTTACTTTTGATACTCCGGTCGCGAAACATGTAGGGATTACCCGGCTCAACGTCCAGTTTCACACAACCGATACCCGCGCCGTCCTGCCCGCGATTGTGCTGCTTCTCCATCAGGAGGAAGAGTTGATTGAAGCCGTAGAGCGGCGTGCCGTATTTCTCCTGGTAATAGGACAGTGGCTTGAGGAGGCGGATCATCGCAATGCCGCATTCATGCTTCAAAGGGTCGCTCATAAGTAGTTATGATATGTAGAGAAAAGGCATTTCTGGGAGATGGCGATGCAAAGTTGCAATTTTGTAATAAACATGGCTCCTAGATGTTGGGCATCAAGTCAAGCCACGCCGTCCTCGCAGCCAAAATATTTCGCCCCATTCCCTGAAATCACCCTATGGAACTCATCGACCTCAACCGCCACGGCGGCATTGGAGCTAATTGCCATTTTATCCAAATCGGTGATTTCAATATACTCGTCGACTCGGGACTGCATCCAAAAATGATGGGTAAAGACGCCCTCCCTGATCACGCCGCCATCGCAGACCGCCCCATCGACCTGATCGTGCTCACGCATTGCCACCTCGACCACCTTGGCTCCATGCCCCTCGTCGCGGCGCGCAACCCCCACGCTCCTATCATTACCAGCCTGCCCAATACCTTTCTCGCCCCGCGGATGTTGCGCAATTCCGTCAACGTCATGAAACGCCAACGCGAAGAACACGGCATCACCGATCTCCCGCTCTTCATGCACCGCGATATCGCCATCTTTACCCGACAACTCTATGGCCAACGCTTTGAACGCGGCGAAATCCATACCAAGGGCAATGATCAGATCGAAGTCATCCTCCACCCCGCCGGACACGTCATCGGTGCCGCTGCAGTTGAATTCATTCACAAGCACCGCCGCATCGTCTTCAGCGGCGATATCCTCTTTGAAGCCCAGCGTACCCTCCCCGGCGCGCACCTGCCCACTGGAAAAATCGACACCCTGATTCTCGAAACCACCCGCGGCGCCACCGCCCGCTGCCCCGAAACCACCCGCGCTACCGAAGTCGACCGCCTCGTTGACGCCATCAGTGAAATCCTCGAACGCGGTGGCAGTTGCCTCATCCCCACTTTCGCCCTCGGGCGCATGCAGGAACTCTTTAAAATTATCTACGAGGCCCGCAACTTCGGGCGCCTCCCCCGCTGCCCCATCTTCGCCGCCGGTCTCGGCATGGACCTTTGCAACTACTTCGATAAAATCCGCAAAAAGACCCGCCTCATCGACTTCGACCTCAAAATGCTCGACCGCATGCGCGTCAAACCGCTTGAATTTAACCTCCGCCCCGGGCGCGACCTTCCTCAAAAAGGCATCTACCTCCTCAGCAGCGGTATGATGGTGCAACACACCCCCTCCTATAAAACCGCCGCCGCCCTCCTGCCCCATCCCAAGAACGGGCTTTGCTTCGTTGGCTACAACGACCCCGACACCCCCGGTGGACAACTCCTCGCCGACCCCGAGGCCTCCCATTTCTATTTCGAGACCCTCGAATATCGCGCCCCCATTCGCGCCTCCGTGCAACAATTTGACCTCAGTGGACACGCCAACCGCGAGAAGCTCGCCGACTACGCCGTACAATCGGAAGCCCGCGCGGTAGTGCTCACCCACGGCGACGCCGAAGCCCGCGACTGGTTCAGTCAGGAACTCAGCGAGCGCATGCCCCGCAGCACCATCCTCGACCCCACCCCGGGTGAGGGATATGCGGTGTAGTATTGAACGCCATGCCGCAGAGCAAATATCAAACACAGAGCATCAAAGACACTGAGCCCGCACCCTTGAACACGGCCCCTCCGATACCCTGTGTTTAAATAGAAGCCCTCCGATCTTTTGTGCTTCAAATAAAAGCACGCTCAGCGTTGAAGCACCCTTTCGCATTGACTTCCCGTGCGCGCACCGCCCTTATCGCGACGTGCAATTGACCGCCCCGCCGCATCCTGCCGCCGGGGCGATTTTTATTTTTACGCCGCGACCATGAACGCTGAACACATCCGCAATATCGCCATCATCGCCCACGTAGACCATGGGAAAACCACTCTAGTGGATTGCCTGCTGCAACAAAGCGGCACCTTCCGCGAGAACCAAAAGGTTGAGGAACGGGCCATGGATTCCATGGATCTCGAACGCGAGAAGGGCATCACCATCAAGGCGAAAAACACCGCGGTACGTTGGGAAAACCCGCAGGATGGGATCACTTACACCATCAATATTGTGGACACCCCGGGGCACGCGGATTTTGGAGCGGAGGTCGAGCGGGTCATGAAAATGGTAGACGGAGTTTTGCTGCTGACCGATGCGGTGGGAGGCCCACAGGCTCAGACGCGTTGGGTGCTCCGCAAGGCGCTCGATGCCGGCCTGAAAACAATTTGTGTCATCAATAAGGTCGACCGCGACACCTCACGCCCGGATTGGGTGCATGACAAGGTCTTGGAGTTGTTTCTAGATTTGGAGGCGGACGAGGATCAATTCAATGCGCCCTTCCTCTACGCCTCGGCGAAAATGGGATTTGCCGACCGTTCACCGGAAGGCCCGCGTGAAAACATGACCGATCTTTTTGAAACGATTGTGGAGCGCATTCCGCCACCGACGATTGAAGCGGGAGATTTCCGTATGCTGGTCTCGAACATCGATTGGGACGACTATGTAGGTCGCATGGCGATCGGACGAGTGCTTTCGGGTGAGGTCAAGCAAGGTCAAAGCATCTTCGCGCTCCGCAAGGACGGCCGCCGCCAAAGGGTCAAGATTACCAAGATGAAAACTTTCTCCGGGCTGGCAACGGACGAGGTCACCGAAGCAGTTGCGGGCGATATCGTAGGCTTGGCAGGTTTTGAGGATGTCGACATCGGCGATACCCTCGCGCTAGATGAAAGCGCGGAAGCCCTTCCCTTTGTGGAGCTGGATCCCGCCACGGTGCAAATGGAATTTTCTGTGAACAACGGCCCGCTGGCAGGTCAGGACGGGAAGAAAGTAACCTCGCGTCAGATTCGGGAGCGCCTAATTCGGGAGACCCAGTCGAATATTTCCATTTCGGTGGAGGACACAGACGAGGGGACGAAATTCCGGGTAAACGCGCGGGGGGCGATGCAAATCGCGGTGCTGGTGGAAACGATGCGTCGCGAGGGCTTTGAAGTGCTGGTTTCGCGCCCGACTGTTTTATATAAGGAAATCGAGGGCAAACGCTGTGAACCGTTTGAACAAGTGTGGGTAGAAACGCCCGAGGAGCACCTGGGCGGAATCATGGAGAACCTCGCCAAGCGCAAGGGCAAGGTCACCCATATGGAACACCACAACGCCGGAGTGACCGTTGAGGCAGAAGTATCGACCCGCGGCTTGATTGGATTCGAGAGCGACCTTGTCACCATGACCTCCGGCCACGGGGTAATGAGCCATTCCTTTTTGGAATACCGTCCCTACTGCGGTGAAATCTCAACCCGACTGACGGGCACGCTGGTGAGCATGGAACTCGGCAAGGCCATGCCCTACGCCCTCGACATGATCCAAAACCGGGGGAAGCTCTTTATTGGCCCCGGGGAGGAAGTCTACAATGGCATGATCGTAGGTGAAAACCCCCGGCGCGAAGACATGCCGGTGAATCCCGCGAAGGCGAAACAACTGGATAATATGCGCGCCTCCGGTTCAGATAAAGGCATTCAACTCGCCCCACCGATAAAGTTCTCATTGGAACGTGCTATTGAATACATTGCGCCGGATGAATTGGTGGAAGCCACACCACAATTCCTGCGCATGCGTAAACGTGAACTCGACGCCAACAAACGCCGCAAACTGGCAAAGACTGGAAAGTAAGGGCTGAACTGCTAGCTCTTCGAGGAGCGAGCGGACGGCGCTTTTTTGCGCTTGCTACCGTAATTGCTTGGGCGCTTTGCCTCTTCAACTGCGGGTTCAAGCATGTTACACATACCTCGGTCGCAAAAAAAAAGCAATCTGCCCTGAAATGGAGCGATGATCGCGTTGCGCGGCATCCTTAATTTTAACAACTAACTCTTCTGGTAATGAAACCGAAATTTTTATACCCATAAGGTATAAGTAACATAACTTAAAAGTCAAGTTTTTTCGCTGATTTTTTTATATATTTTAGTTTTTATTACTTATGCCTAATAGAAGAGAAGCCCATAAACAATCGGTTACTATATCTATCCCCAAGGCTTTGGTATATAAAATAGACTTAATAGCCGCACTCACGAACCGTTCACGCACCTATATCATCGAGCACCTCATTCGATCTCAAATTGATTTTGAGGAGGATAAAATCACAACTGATAAACAGGTTTTATCGACCGTACAGAAGTTGAAAGAAAAAACTATGAAACAAAAATAATGATCGGGGCAGTGGTGCTTATTTTGTTTTTAAGCAGACTCTGTAGCCGTGATAAATAAAGTGAATCTCGAGGTCTGGGTGGAAACCTTTGGTCAGATTGAGACCTTTGAAACAATGGAAGATGGTACCTAGGAATTTTGCCTTGGTTTATGACACGACAGAAAGCACTGCCTTCAATACCGAGAGTCAGTCTATCGCATGCCCCATCACGCACTGCTACTTTAAGGAGCCAAATAAACCACTTGCCGGGCAGCAGATTAAGATGCGCTACTGACGGGATGAACTCGTGATCTTTGAACTCCTGGAAGCGATCCGCTGCGTGAGCGTTTGACAGCTTGCCCTTGCCAGCGGGGTGTGACTCCTTCAAGGCTTGTGCCATAACTTTATGGCTAATCCCAGCAAGATACGGCTCGATGAATTGATCTTAACGCGCGGTTTGGCGGCTTCGCGCTCGCAGGCCAAGGCCTTGATTCTCGCCGGCAAGGTTCACAGCGCCAGCGAACGTCTCGACAAACCCGGGCGCACGGTTCCCGCAAACCTCCCGCTTGAAGTGGCACAACCCCCGCGATTTGTGAGCCGGGGTGGCGAAAAACTCGAGGGCTTCCTCGACCGTTTTAATATCTCCATGGAGGGTTGTGAGCTGCTGGACGTAGGTGCCTCCACGGGCGGCTTTACGGATTGCAGCCTCCAGCGCGGAGCGGTGAGCGCCACCTGTGTGGATGTGGGTCGCGCGCAAATGCACAACAAGCTCATTCAGGATCCCCGCGTGACCAACCTTGAAAAGACTAACGCCCGCCACCTCCAAGCCGGTGACCTCCCCCGCGAACACTACCCGCGCGTCGTAATGGACCTTTCCTTCATCTCCCTTACCAAAATCCTGCCCGCAGTTTGGCCTTTCTGTGAATCCGGCGGCATCCTCATCGCCTTGGTGAAACCTCAATTCGAGGCGGAAAAATCCGAGGTCGATGCCGGGCGCGGCATTATTCGTGACCCCGCTATCCAAACCCGCATTTTGGAAAGCATCACCACTTTTGCCCTGCGCGAGCTCAAGGGCGCCGAATTCATTGGCTCCATGGAATCGCCCATTAAGGGAACCGACGGGAACTTGGAATACCTTATTGGTATTCGAAAAGCCTGAGGAAGCCGTCCGTTGAATCGGTTTGCGCTCTAAGCGAGATTGCGCTTTATATCCTAGATCATGAAACCCATCCAATCGATTGCCTTTGCCGTCAACACCTCCAAGCCAGGCGCTGGAGATGTGTTCCGCTATTTGGCAGGCATTGCCAATTGCGAAGGGGTGCGTACGGAAGCCTTCGAGTCCTACCCCCTACCCGCTGAGGCACTGGAGGGTTTTGATCTATGCATCGCAATTGGCGGAGATGGCACGCTCCTCGGCGTTCTGGACGCCGCCCTCCACGCAGGCTGTGCGGTCTTGGGCGTCAACCTCGGTAAGCTCGGTTTCCTCGCCACCTTTTCACAAGAAGAAGCCGCGCACGAACTCCCGGCTTTCATCAAGGGAAAATACTCCATTGCCGAGCGCAGCGTGCTTACCGGAACCAACCCCCAAGGACAAATCATCCACGCCCTCAATGACATTGTCTTTAAGGAAACCCAGGGCAGCGGCCTTGTTCGCCTACGGGTGACTGCAAATGAAAACTACGTCTCCGAGTATCATTGCGACGGCCTTATCTTTTCCACACCCACCGGATCGACTGCCTACAACCTTTCCGCCGGAGGCCCCATCGTTGACCCCAGCGTCAGTGCCATCGCCATGACTCCAATCTGTCCCCATACCTTCGGAAATCGCGCTGTCATTTTTTCCGACGATACCCGCATTGTGGTCGAGCGTGGACAAGCGGGCCCCAATCCGCGCGTCACCATCGATGGACGCAACTGTTTTAATGAAGACGTGGATTCCTTTCCTCTGGAAATCCGTCTCGCTGCGGAGCGCTTGCGCCTCATGCAAAACCCCGACCATTCCCATTTCGCAATCGTGCGCGACAAGCTCAACTGGGGCGCACCCGCGATTCGCGAACCAATGGCTTAACCAATTACTGGGTGGAACACATTCAGCATATCCCAAGCCCGCAAAAAGAAGCGGTCCTTAAAATCGCCCAACAAATCCGCGAAGCGGGTGGTCGCGCGCTACTCGTTGGCGGTTGCGTGCGCGATGGTTTGCTGGGGCTCGATTCCAAGGATGTCGATATGGAAGTCTACGGCCTCGATGCTGGGACCGTCGAAGCTTGCCTCAGTCCATTCTTTACCCTCGACACCGTAGGCCGCGCCTTTGGTGTTTTCATTCTCAAAGGACTGAACATCGACCTTGCGCTCCCGCGCCGCGAGTCGCAAACCGGGCCCAAGCATACCGATTTTAAGGTTGAGGGCGACCCCGACATGCACCCCGAAGAGGCAGCCACCCGTCGTGATTTTACCATTAACGCCATTGCCTATGACCCCCTCACCGGCAAGTGGATTGATCCCTGCGAGGGCCGCGCCGACCTGCGTGCGCGCCGCTTGCGTCACGTCTCACCCGCTTTCACGGAAGACCCCCTGCGCGTCTTGCGCGGGATGCAATTTGTAGCGCGCTTTGATTTGTTTGCGGACCCTGAGACCATTGAACTCTGCGCGAGTCTGGACCCCGGACACCTGCCTGCCGAACGACTTTGGGAAGAATGGAAAAAACTTCTCCTCAAGGGCAAGCGCATCGGCGCGGGGCTTGAATTCCTTAAAGCCTGCCGCTGGTTGCCCCACTTCCCCGAACTCGAGGCACTCGTCAATTGCCCGCAGGATCCGGAACGGCACCCCGAGGGCGACGTCTGGACACATACCAGGCATTGCCTCGATGCCTATGCCGGTCAACGCACTGGCGAGGAATGGGAAGACCTTATCGTGGGGCTGGCGGTTCTGTGTCACGACTTCGGGAAACCCAAAACGACTTTCGTCGATACCGACGGGCGCATCCGCAGTCCCCGCCATGACATCAAAGGACTGCCACCAACCAAAACCTTCCTCCAACGCCTGACCCGACAGAAGAGAATCTTCGAAGAGGTTCTACCCTTGGTAGAGCACCATATGCGGCCGCTTGCGCTTTACCGCGACCGCTCCGGGCCTGCTGCCATTCGGCGGCTTGCCGCACGCGTACTGCGGGTCGACCGCCTCGTTCGGGTAGCCTATGCCGACAAATGCGGACGCCCGCCCATCCCCCCTGATGATTTCCCCGAAGGCAAATGGCTCCTTGAAAAGACCCGCCAACTCAACATCGAAGACAAAGCCCCGCGCCCGCTCATGTTGGGTCGTCACCTAATGGATCTCGGCGCTGAACCCGGACGGCATTTTGGTGAAATCCTCGATCAAGCCTACGAAGCCCAACTGGACGGCACTTTTACCGACGAACAGGGTGGCATTCAATTCCTCCAGCAAAAGCTCAAGGACGCGTCGCCCAAATAAACCGCCAAGGCATCGCCATCCATTGCGGTCCGGCGTAATTGACCCCTACCCGAGGAGCACAGCGAATGGCATCCCCGCAAACTTCGTGCCCGTCATCCTCGATCCACAAACCATTGACGCGACTCAAAACCTGCTTGTTTTGCTGCCGGTCAATTTGTAACTGCCGGGTTGTGCGTCCCGGGCCTTCGACCCCCTCAACACCACGCAAAAGCACCGCCGCGGGATAGCCTTTCTCGCGGGTTGTGAAATTTAACATCCAGTGTACCCCATAACAAAGATACACGTAGACACGCCCGGGCGGCCCAAACATAACCACATTCCGGGTGGTTGGCCCCTTGTGCGCATGAGAAGCCCGGTCTTCAAAACCATCATAGGCTTCCGTCTCAGTGATCCGCCCGCGAAGGATGCGTCCTGAGGGTAAGCGCCGACATAGCTGCTTACCCAGCAATTCGCGCGCCACCACCTTGGTATCGCGCCCATAAAAACCCTGTTTCAAAACCCGCGCCATTAGAATTCACGTTGCCCCGAATCCACTACCAAAGTGACTGGCCCGTCGTGGAGAACATCAATCGACATGTCTGCTCCAAAAGAGCCGGTCGCTACCGGACGTCCCAGCTCTGCCTCGAGCGACCCAACAAATTGTTCATACAACGTGCGCGCCATAAGGGGTTCCGCCGCCCGATTAAAAGACGGGCGGTTCCCTTTTTTCAGACTGCCGTATAAAGTGAATTGGCTGACCACCAGGACTTCGCCGTCCATCTCCTGAACCGAGCGCGCCATCCGCCCGCTGCCGTCTTCCCAAATCCGCAACTTCGCTACCCGAGACACCAACCATGTAATCGCCGCCGTATCATCCCTCCCACCCACTCCCAAAAAGACCACCATCCCTTTACCAATCGCACCGACGCACGCGCCTTCTACCTGCACACTTGCCCGAGTTACCCGTTGTATCACTGCTCGCATCCCCTATACGAAAATCCTCCCGCGATAATATGCCAGCGCAATGTGAATAATTTGCCTGCGGGAAGGATTGCCAAACGCCGCATAAATGATTCCAATCATCATTCATGACAACCCGCGAAGATCCTGCGAATGAACCCCCGTCCGTCTTGCTGAAGACCTCGGCACAGGAACTCTTTGAAACCTTCATGGAGCAAAGCGCGGATCGTATCTATATCAAAGACGAAAAAGGCCACTTCATCGTAGCCAGCCGGGCACTCGCTGAAATGCACGGCTATGAAAACCGCCATGAAATCATAGGCCTCACCGATTTCGACCTCTTTACCGAGGAACACGCACGCCAGGCCCACGAAGACGAGCAGGAAATGCTCCGCACCGGCATTCCCTTGCTTAACAAGATTGAAAAGGAAACCTGGACCGACGGATCGACCACCTGGGTCTCTTCCTCAAAGGCTCCGCTCAAGATTGGCGACAACCCCCGCGCTGGTATCATCGGTATTTCACGCGACGTGACCGCCGAATTCATCGCGCGGGAAAAATTAAAAAAGAACGAACAGCGCCTGCGCGAACAAAACGAAATCCTGAACGAGGATCTTCAAAGCGCCCATCATGTTCAGGAAGTCATGATCCCCGGTCGCGTCCCCGTCATTCCCGGCATCCAACTCGCTTACCTTTGGAAACCCATGTCCTCCGTCGGAGGCGACATCCTTAGCTTCCCCCGTAATCCAGACAAGGTGCTCCTCTTCTTTTTGGGCGATGTCTCCGGGCACGGCATCACCGCCGCCTTCTACACCGTCCTTTTAAAATACCTCACTTCCCACGAAGCCGAGCATTACAACAACAATCCCCAAAACTACCTCGACAGCGTAAACACGGAATTATCCGGACGCATTGAGAATGGATTCGTCACCGGCCTCGCCGGACATTTCGGTGAACGCAAGGAAGACGGCAGCCGTCAACTGATCCTCGCCCACGCAGGGCCTCCCTACATTTTAATTGCACGCGCCGCCACCGGAAAAATCGAACGACTCCACATGCCCCCAGGCATCGTCATGGGTATCAAGGGCAGCAGAGCCTCCAAACCCACCGCCATCACCCTTAATCCCGGCGACCGTTTCTTTGCCTTCACCGACGGTTTGATTGAAGCCTCCAATTCAAAGGGAGAGGAATTTGGACTCAATAGCTTCATCACCAACCTCGAAGCACTCGCGCAAACACCCCTTCAGGAAACACTCGAAAGCATCCACAAACGCGTTTGCACCTTTACCGAAAAGCCCGACCAACAGGACGACATGACCTGCCTGGCTTTTGAAATGTCCTAGCTGTAGCGACTCTGGTCGATCACACTCAACATGTATGCCGCCGCGGTCTCAGCCCGCAAGATATTCGCTCCCAGACGAACCGCTTGCCAATCCCCCGCGCTCAGGTCAGCATATTCCCCAAGCGAGAAATCACCCTCCGGACCAACCGCGATACGCACTGCCTCCAGCGAATTGGACTGACTCTGCATCACCTCAAGCAGCGGACGCGACCCAACTTCCAAACTTGCAACCATTCGCAAAGCGGCAGGCACTTCCTTTTCCTGCTCTATCCATGCGTCGAAACCGAGCGGGGTCTTTAATTCCGGCAACCAGGGCAGGCCACACTGCTTACAAGCCTCCACCATCGTGAGTCGCCATTTATCAACTTTTGTAGCCAAACGATCACCTGAAAGCTGTACCTCACCCTGTGCCGTGAAAATCGGCTGGATCGCCGCCGCTCCCAACTCAGACGCCATCCGCAATATTAAATCCATTGCTTTACCTTTGGGCACCGCCTGCACCAGCGTTACCATAAGCGCCGCGCGTTTGTGCTCCGTCACCGATTCTATCCCAAGCCGCGCCCGCTTGGCATCCGCTTCCACAATCCGTGCCACGTAACAACGACCTTGACCGTCCAATAATTCAACCTCCGCTCCCACCGGCGCACGAAATACCCGCACCAAATGATGGCTCTCCCGCGGATCCAAGACAGCGTAATCCGCACCCAGCTCCGCGTCCGGAAAGAGAAATGAACGATAACCTGCCATCCCTTTGAAATGCCAACTTGCACACCCGTGTACAAGCACCGATCACGATTACTCAAATTTACCGCCCTAAATTTAGAATAATTCTTAATAAAACTTGAAAAAAACCGGTCCTCTTGTTTCATTCTGATTTCATACTGAAGTTCAGCCTCAGTATCGATTAAACCGAACATGCAACTCAACGCCGAATATAAAACCCTATTGGAGAACGCCCTGGAACGTTCGGGATTGCGTGCGACCAAGCAACGCGAGCAGATCTTCTCGGTGCTACTCGACAAGCGCGACCACCCCACTGCCGACGAGATCTACGCCCGCGCGCGCAGCGAAATGCCCTCCATTTCCCTCGCCACCGTCTACAATTGCCTCGAAACCCTCACTGAGAGCGGCCTCATCCGCGCCGTCAATTTCGAGCGCGAACCCACCCGCTACTGCCCCAACCTCACGAAGCACGCTCACTTCTATTGCCGCGAAAGCGGCGAAATCGTCGATATCGAACTTCCCGATGAGCTAATCGACCACTTAATGACAGTCCTTCCCGAAGGATTTTCTGCCAGCCATATCGACA
>CBFHXZ010000019.1:0-22678 GCA_965659965.1 Coraliomargaritaceae bacterium | reverse complement strand
ACGCTGACGCGCGGCGGTCGCCTTCGCCTCAATTAGCAAATCATCGGGCAATTCTACCGTCATTTTCATGATATGGGTAGGTAATTGGTTTTGCGGTAAAATTGTCAACAATTCCAACCGGTTAAATAACTTGCCTGTGTCTATTTGGGACGACCTATGCTCAACCCGGAGGCCACTGTAGCGAACGCCCACCAAGAAGGTGCACATGCAAATGCGGCACGGTTTCGCCTCCGTCAGTGCCGTTATTGATCACTATGCGGAAACCCTTGGCGAGTTGGAGCTTTTCGGCGACCTGTGCAGCGGTTAGGAGGAGGTGCCCAAGCGCTGACCGGTCACCGCTTTCCGCTTCTGCGATACGCGGAATGGGCTTTTTGGGAATAATGAGGCAATGAATGGGGGCCTGCGGGTCGATGTCGTGAATAACGATGCAATGCTCGTCTTCGTGCTCGATGTTTGCAGGAATCTCGCGGGCAATGATTTTCTCAAAGAGGGTGGCTTGGCTCATAGCACCATTGCAGCCTAGATCACTACGACCTGCAAGTTTGAACCCCGTGAAGCCCAGGCGCAGGCGAGACTGGCAATGGAATCGCAAACGCTTTGGTATTGTGATTGGCGCGCGCGGGTCCAGTAAGCGCCCGCCGGACTGAGTGCCTCGCGCAAACCGGTCACCAGAAGTAGCGCTGCACGACGTCCGGCAAGTTCACGCATACGGGTAACAATTTCCGAACGCAGCCAAAGCGGGTCGCAGGCCTGCCCCTCGGGAATGTGCCAATGACTGAAGGCGATAGGGTCCTCGGGTTGATCGCCCAAGTGTAGGCGGGCAAGTTCGCGGGCGCAGTGTCCAACGCTGGGAGGGGTGCTCGCTTTGCTGGCGCGTGCCTGTTCGTCGCTGAAGAAGTCAAGGGCGCGTCGGGCATGCTCAGCGCACTCGGGATCCGAGGCGGCGGTTCGTGCGAGGAGTTCGTTCAGGGCACGGAGTTGCTCAACTGGATCGCGGCGGGGCATTTTCTATGCAAGCAGGAAAGCCTACCCTTCTTCCAGGGCAT
This sequence comes from Coraliomargaritaceae bacterium, assembly GCA_965659965.1. Lineage (GTDB taxonomy): Bacteria > Verrucomicrobiota > Verrucomicrobiia > Opitutales > Coraliomargaritaceae > UBA7445. Next base: position 21,632 of record CBFHXZ010000019.1, on the reverse strand, counting down.
TGATTTCACGAGCGAGTTCGGCGAGGTCGCGGAAATCCTTATAGACCGACGCGTAGCGAACATAGGCGATTTTATCAAGGCGTTTGAGACGCTCCATGATTTGTTCACCGACTGCACGGGCAGGAATTTCGTGATCGTGCTCGCGTTCGAGCGCGGCGAGGACATCCGCCACAAGCATCTCAATCTGCATCGCATCGATGGGGCGTTTTTCAACCGCTTTTTTAAGACCATTGAGCATTTTGCTCCGGTCAAAGTCCTCGCGGCGACCATCACGCTTAACGATCTGCAGGTCTGCGCGGAGGACTTCCTCAATGGTGGAAAAACGAGCGCCGCAGTCGAGGCATTCGCGTCGACGACGGATCGAGGTCTCGTTCTTACCGGTGCGGGTATCGAGAACCTTGGTTTCGAGAGAGGTGCATTTTGGACAGCGCATGATCTTACTCTGAATGTCACTGAAAGCGTCCTGCCTTCAGCAAAAGGAAGACACTAGATATAGTGCTGGCATGAGGGCAAGCCCTATATTTAGTTGTCAGGCGGGCGAAAATGTCCCTTTAGAGCTTAAGGAAATTTTCCAAGAGTTGCATACCGGATTCGGTTGCGATGGATTCCGGGTGAAACTGGACGCCCCAAACGGGGAGTTCGCGGTGGGCAAGACCCATGATTTCACCCGCGTCAGTTTCAGCGGTGACCTTGAGGCAATCGGGCAGCGTGGCGCGCTCAACGATAAGCGAATGATAACGCGTGGCTTCCATAGGATTGGGGAGCCCTTTGAAAAGATCGCTGTCCTGATGTTGAACGCGGCTGGTTTTACCGTGCATGAGGCGGTCGGCACGAATGACCTTGCCGCCAAAATGTTGACCTACGCTTTGATGCCCGAGGCAAACGCCTAGCAAGGGAACCTCACCGGCAAAGGCCGCAATCATCTCGAGGCTTACACCGGCTTCATTGGGAGAACACGGCCCGGGTGAAATCATGATACGGTCCGGCTTGAGGTCGCGGGCTTCCTCGACGGTAATGGCATCATTGCGGAAGACTTGTTGCTCCACCCCAAGCTGCCCAAAGTATTGTACCAGATTATAGGTGAAGGAATCGTAATTATCGATGACAAGAAGCATGACCAAGGGGAGTTAAAGATCGCCAAGCACGCGGGCGGCTTCCTGCACGTCCTTATCGCCGCGTCCACTGAGGTTGCCAATAATAATTTGATCCGGCCCGAGCTCACGGGCGCGCTGCATGGTGTAGGCGATACCGTGGGCGGTTTCGAGTGCCGGAACAATGCCCTCAACCGAGCACAGATCACGGAAAGCCTGCAGGGCTTCGGCATCTGTAGCATAACCAAAGTCAATGCGGCCTTTTTCCTTGTAGTAGGCGTGCTCCGGACCTACCGCGGCGTAGTCCAGACCCGCAGAAACTGAATGGGTAAGATCAATTTGACCGTCGCCATTCTGGAGAATCCAAGTCTTCGCGCCCTGTAAGACTCCCAGGCGACCCCCGGCAAAGCGAGCGGCATGGTGACCGCTTTTGATTTCGCGACCACCCGCCTCCACACCCGTTAAGCGGACTCCGGCATCCCTGAGGAAAGCAAAGAAAATACCGATGGCGTTGGACCCACCACCGACGCAGGCGGCAACCTCATCCGGTAAACGCCCGGCTTTTTCGAGTATTTGACGGCGAGTCTCCTCACCTATTACGCGGTGGAAGTCGCGCACCATCATCGGGAAAGGATGTGCCCCCAAGGCGGAGCCGATAATATAATGGGTGTGGCGCACGTTGGTGACCCAATCGCGCATTGCCTCATTTACAGCCTCTTTGAGCGTCTTTTGTCCGGCAGAAACGCCGCGCACTTCCGCGCCACAAAGACGCATGCGGTACACGTTGAGTTCCTGGCGACGCATATCTTCTTCGCCCATGTAGATGACGCATTCAAAGCCCATCTTGGCGCACATGGCGGCAGTGGCGATACCATGCTGACCCGCGCCGGTTTCAGCAATAATGCGGGTCTTGCCCATTCGTTTGGCGAGTAGCGCCTGCCCCAGCGCGTTGTTGATTTTGTGCGCTCCGGTATGCAGGAGATCTTCACGTTTGAGATAGATTTGCGCCCCGCCACAGTAATCGGTGAGTCGCTCAGCAAAATATAGATTGGTGGGGCGCCCGGCAAATTCACGGAGGTGATGTTGGAGTTCCTCTTGAAAGCCCGGGTCTTTGCGCGCGGCGTGATAGGCTTCCGTCAGTTCAAAGAGCGGGGTCATGAGCGTCTCTGGCACGTACATACCGCCATAGCTCCCAAAATGCCCGCGCGCATCGGGCAGAGCCTCGGGATCTGTTTCCAATTCGCAATTCTGTTTGGGAGTTTCCATTAACGTAAATAGGGCTTGGAGGAACGGACTTTGTCAAGCGGGCAGCGCAGCTTCAAAACGGGCGATATCTTCGGGAGTATCGATTCCAACGCTGGGTTCATCCGTAAGTGCAACGTGAATGCGGTAGCCGTTTTCAAGGGCGCGGAGTTGTTCCAACTTCTCGGATTGCTCATGCAGGCCGGGACTGAGGGTGGTGAAACCGCGCAGGAAGTCGGCTCGATAAGCGTAGAGCCCCAGATGGCGGAAACATTGAAGCGCGGCAAGGGCTGCGGCGTCAGGACGACCTCCACTTTCGCGTTCATAGGGTATGGGGCTGCGGGAAAAATAGAGCGCAAAGCCCGTGCGGTCGCGGACGACTTTAACCTGATTCGGATCATTAAAATCTGCGGGGTCTGTGAAAGGGGTGGCAAGGGTCGATATGGCAGCTTCAGTATTTTCAAGGCCAGCGGCGAGCGCACGGATTTGAGCACCCGTGACAAGGGGCTCGTCTCCTTGGACATTGATGACCGCATCCGCACCAACGGTTAAGTTGGCCTCGGCGAGGCGATCGGTTCCAGAGGGGTGCGCCGGATCAGTCAGGATCGCCTCAAAGCCCGCATTCGTTAAGCAGTCAGCAAGCTCAGGGGCATCCACCGCAAAGTATAGGGGGAATTCAGGAGCTTCAGCGCGGATGCGCTCGGCAGTCCAAAGAATGATGGGTTTGCCGCGCACCTCGTGAAAGACCTTACGGGGGAAGCGTTTTGAAGTCACACGAGCAGGACAAATTATGGAGGGTAACTTTGACATTACTAACAATGTTCACAAAAAAGGGGCTATGGACAAGGAAATCAGTGCCGTAGCAGCAGCGAAATTACGTGAAGAGGGGGGCGCATTATTTTTGGATGTGCGGGAAGCGGATGAATTGGGGATTTGCACCATCGAGGGGGCCCGGCATATTCCGATGATGGAAGTACCTGAACGCTTAACGGAAATTCCTGAAGCCGGCAAAGTGGTGGTCTTTTGTCATCATGGTATGCGGAGTATGAAAGTGATGCAATTTTTGATGGCGCGGGGCTACGAAGAAGTGATTAACCTACGTGGGGGCATTGATGCCTGGGCTGCTTCGGTGGATCCGGAAATGCAACGCTACTGATTTACAAGAATTGAGAGACGTACGCCCCCTTCCAACCAGGTGGCGTTCCGTGTTCCAAATACTCTTGGGCACGAGCCAAGAGAATGGAACTCGGGTTTTGGGCGGTGCTTGAACGCATGGGTTCATGGGATTCTGCAATTCGAAACCCTTCAACGGCCTTTAAAAAGTCCTCGTTCTGGTAAGCCTCCAGCGCAGATTCGTAAGCTTCCTTGCAAGCCTGCGCTTCCGTGGCGTCAATACTGCCATCCCAAAGTTCATAAAGGGAAAGTGGTTCATAGCGTCCCTTGAAAATGACATCGTCAATCTTGCGATACAGGAGGTTGGGGAGCTCTCCATGCGCCGCCTCAAAAGTTTCACCGCTGACAAGCGTGTAGACGCCGTATTGCTTGGCAATGGCCTCACAACGAGAGGCCAGATTCACGGAGTCCCCTATCATGGTATAGTTGAAACGCTTTTCGCTACCCAAATTACCAACGACTGCAAGTCCGGTATGGACACCGACGCGGTTATGGAGGCAGGAAACAGAGGCAGGCCATTCGCCCGAGGCCTGCAACTCGCGGCGAAGGGCAGCACAGCGCTCCTGTATGCGAAGCGCCGCACGGCAAGCCATGGCGGGGTGATTCGGCAGAAGCACTGGCATTCCGAACATGGCTACGATTCCATCGCCCACAAATTTATCAAGGGTAGCTTTGTTGAAGTGCAAGACCTCCGTCATGGCATTGAGGTATACCCCCATGAGGGTCACAAGTCGATCTGGTGATAATTCTTGGGCAATACCCGCAAAGTTTTCGATATCCGAAAAAAGAATAGAGATGCAAACTTCAGAACCCCCGCTTTGCGGGTCGAGATCGTTTTCCAGCAATTCATCTACTAAATCAGGAGAAAGGTACGCACCAAAAATACTTTGCAGGCGGCGGCGTTTTTTCTCCTCTTGATTAAGGCGAAAGAGAAAAATCAAGGCGGTGGCAGTCAAAACCGAGCCGATGGGTATAAATAGCGGCAGGACCAAACCCATCCGAGCCTCAACCCATGAAACCAGTAGCACGTAAAGCAGCAAAAGCATTCCAATTGCCAAACCGAGCATAATACGACCGCGCCGCTTCAAAACGGAAAGACCGTAGATAGGCAGGGTAAACAGGCAGGCAATTGCCGCGGCTCCCCAAATGCCCAGTGGCTTGTCACGGATGGGTTTCTGTGCCAGCGGCGCACCCGCTGAATCAGCAAAATATCTAGCCGTCGAATCGTTCTTGGATGTAATGAGGGCGTTTTGTTCCAGGCTCCCCAAAACCCCACTATTGGCCAAAAAAAGCCAAGTGGCAGTGCAGGCCAAAAGCAAAGCCCATACAAAAATACTACGTTTCCTTGTTTTCAATATATCTTAATTCAACCCCAGCATGAAGGCTTCTGAGCCAAGGGGCTACTTTTTTATAGCACGAATGGGCAGTGTAGGCACTGCAGGTGGAGCAAGCTCAATGATTATGGGTCGACTTGTCTCAAGACTACTTGGGGCGGCAACTTCACTACCGCCTGAAACAACATCCTTCACTTTCAGTAATGGCATAAAGGGCTTAAAACTTTCGATATCATAGTCAGCCAAGGGCAAAGCTCCCAGCTTTTCGCTATGTCGCCTAAATTGACTTTCGGCGCTGTAAGAAAGCTGCGAAAAGCTCAGCGAAAGGGAACCTACCTTGCTGTGTCCACTTAAGCGCTGACCATTTGAGAGTTCATACAGGAAGCCCCCGCGATCTAGAAAATCGGCATTCCCCCTATTACATTCAATTTCTAAATTATAGCGTTTTCTTTTTTTATTTTCCATAATCACGATGGTCAGCTCACTCTCATCAGCCAGTGTCATTCGACCAAAAGGGGTCTCAATGACGGCATTTACCTTGGATTCATATCGCGTTGTGTCGACAAGCAGCCTGCCTTCCTTAAGCTCGAGTATAATTCGACTTTCACCGCGGAATGAATCGTTCTCATTCGCTTCTGCCAAAGTTTGCTCGATACGTTCAATGCTAAAGCTACCAGCACCCTCAAAAGCGATAATCATACCATTGGAAGCCAAAATACACGCGTCGGCTCCTTCAGCCGCAGTAATCTCGCACAAAGCACTCATTATCTCCCCCGCATCAGGGTCGATTTCATTAACACCCTCTAGGTAATTTGAAACCCGAATGTCTCCCGCCTTATCCAAAAATACAAAGGCACCCTGCCTCAAAGATTCAGCAGGCAACAAGGCTAACACGATGCAGTTGAAAGCTAAAAGTATAGTTTGAACCCAAACACGCATCATTGAATCAAAAGCTTTAGTTTTAAACGAAAGGCAGCCTTATTGGCGGGATTAATTTCGAGCGCTTGATTCACCGCCTCAACGGCATTGCCCCATCGATCCGGCATTTGCGCAAGAAAAGCAGCATAATAATAGTTGGCATTACTGTTATAGGGAGCTCTCGCGAGCGCTTCCTGAAAAGAGTGGTCTGCCTCCGTGGGATTGCCTTGCATGGATTGCGCCAAACCAAGATACGCCCAACCGCGCCAATTATTCATATTCAAATCGATCGCCTTACGGGCATAACTTGCCACCGCCTCACCGATTTCAATGTGCTTGGAAGGATTCAGGTTGTACTTCTGTAACTCCGTCAGACAAAGGCCAAGCAAGGCATCGTCGTTGAGAGGGTATAGTGCTAAAGCCTCGTTAAAGTCCTGCGAGAGCAATTCATAGGTTTTGGATTTTTCCTGGGCATCTCGATCCTTACGGAGGTTTTCTTCAAGGGCTTGCCATGCACCTTGCGTCAACCCAAGGGACTGCATCCGCGGGCTAAAGAAGAAAATCATAAAAAGCGCGCCCAGACAGACCGCACCCAAGGAAGCTGCCTTTGTGACCATAGTTTTATTAATTTCAATAAACGAACCCCGGGTGGACTTTACCAGTATGGCAAAAAAGATGGCAATGTAGAGCAGTAGTAGCGGAGTTGCCCAAACCCGACCCAACACAAAACACTCAAAACAGGCAAAAACTGCGCCAAGTGCGATGGTCAGGTAAAAGCGTTGCGTTGGCATCACCTTCTTTTTCACAAACTGAAGTCGCACGCGGCTGGGCTCCTTGGTCCAACGCTCAAATGCCCGACTCACGATTATAAAAGCTGGTACCAGTAGTAAAACAAGCCCCACCAAACCGTATTCTGTAAAGAGCAAGAGGAAGTCGCTGGAAGGCGATAAAGGAGTGCTGTTTAGCCCGTAAGCGCTCCCCTGCTCGTATTCTTGCATGAAGCTGCCAGCACCCGAGCCCAGGATTGGGTTATCCAAAATAACACCAAAAGTCTGTCCCCATATTGCCAGACGGGCCCCTTCACCAACAGCCGAAGACGCCTCGAGCAAATTCTGTGCGACACTATTGAAACTATTAATCAGGAACCCCATAACCAACAATGCCCCGCTAATTGTTAGTGATGAAACAATGATTCGGCTTTTTATGGTTTCGTAGCAAAAAATTACCGCGGTAATTAAACCAACAATAGCAACCATCAAAGTCCACAGAGTCTGGCTTAAAACAAGACCGATGAATAGTGCCACCACAATGTAGAAACCAAGAACGCGAAGAATGACGGGTAAGCGCGGCACGGCAGTCACAATAAAAGCCCAGGGTAGCACCATCAATATCAACATTCCAAAACTTTCAGGATCTGCGAAGATCCCCGTGGCACGACCCACCACATCAGGGTGCAAAACCACCGAGGCATCCTGCAGAAAAGACAGCGCAAAAATAGGTTTCTGGAAGAATTGGTAAAAAGAAATAATTAAGGCGGCGATAACGGGAAATGTAGCGCAAACCAGTAACGATGAAAACTGCACCCGTTTTTTCAGATTATTTACAGCAACCCAAAAAAAGATAAACGCCTCCAGCGCAAAGAGAAACTCGTGCCATCCATTCAAGAGTTTAGGCGTAATAAAAACGACACTCACAAAAGCCCACACAAAGAAAGGCAACAGCAGGCAGGGTGAAGCACTGAGCCGAATCACCGATTCATCGGCGTGCAACAAGTAAAGCCCATGAAAGAGCAATAAGAGCGCAAACAGAGGTAGATAATAAACCTGCGCTTCCACATGACTGCCCCCGAGGCTAAAGCCAGTTACGAGCAGTATCAGACACAGAAACCCAGTAACAATCCAATCAAACAGATTTACGAGCGTTAATTCTCCATAAAAGGAGAGCTCCAAGGGCTTGTTTTCGGCAGGTGAAGTTGTATTGATACGCATATCAAAGTTAAGATTTAGTATGCTAAACGGTCATAATGACAACCTTAATAAAAAGCTAAAAACTGCTTCCAGGTTGTGGATCCCGCATTAACTTGCATTGACTTGGTCACAAAAAATCCACTATTAATTTAGTATATGAAGCGTATCGTTTTAATTGCTGTAGCGGTCTGCCTAACGCTGGTGCTAGGGTTACGCTTGTATTTCACCTTTGTTCCTCCGCCGGAACCCAGCCTCACCGAACCGCTCGCCGACATATTGCCCGAGAAGCTCACCGGCTGGCAAATCGTGGATCACGATATGGCTGAATCACCCGAAGCCAGCACCCGCATCAGCGAGTTCCTGAACTTTGACGATGCCATTTTTCGCACCTACCACCGCGGCGATACCGTAGTCGGGGTTTACATCGCCTATTGGAAACCCGGCAAAGCCTCCTATCGCTGGGCCGGATCCCACACCCCAGACACCTGCTGGGTCATAAACGGCTGGACCCGCTCCGACCGCCAATACAGCATCCCTTTTGAACAGCTGGGAAGAAAGTTCGAACCGGCGGAGTTCGGCATCTATGAAAAAAACGGCCTCGCGCAAAATGTTTATTTCTGGCACCTCATCGGTGGTAAATCCAACAGCTACAAACAAAAAGGTCACGGCTACTATTTCAATGCCCTGCGCGATATCCAAAGATACGGCCTCAACCAACGCAAAGAACAATTCTTTATTCGATTATCGACCAACAAAGACCTTGAAGCATTAGAGGAGCAGCCTGAATTTGAAAAGTTAATGGAGGCCTTACTTCCCTTGGCTATTCAAAAAGAATCAGTCTAGAAAAGAAGCCCAGCATACAAGCGACTTTAACTGAAAATACGAGCAGGATTCCCAAAGACACTCACACCTTCCGGAACATCGCGTATCACTACTGAACCCGCGCCAACTACCGCCCTGGCTCCAACCCTCTTACCCGGTATCACACGTGCACCGGAACCAAAATAGGCGCCCTCGCCCGCTTCCGTGTAACCCGTCAAATCACAATTCGCGCTGATGGTGACCCACTCACCTACCCGCGCATCATGACCAATGCTTGTATGGCAATTAATCATGGTCATCGCGCCAATTTCAATATCGCAAGTCAGAGTAACTCGCGGGCAAAGCACCACTCCTTCTCCAAGGTTCACATTCCTTCCCATTTTTACCGAAGGATGAATGACCGTCATGAAATTTGCGCCCCTGGACTTCAATTCTTCACAAACCTTCCGCTTATGCTGCCTTGAGCCGATACCACAAACATACAAATCACCCGCATGAGGCTCATGTTTTGAAACACTACCTACAATTTCCTTCGGGTAAGCATAACCATCTAATGCGCCCAAATCGTCATCGAGAAAGCCCTGAATTTCCCATTCCTTCCCTGCGGCATCAAGATCCTCCAACCAGTTGTAGAGTTCACGACCAAAACCGCCCGCACCGACTATGTACAAATTTTTCATCCACCCCTTTCTTTCAGTTCGATACACCTGTTAAGCTCCCCCAAAGTAGCGGCTCCATCAAAATCCTGCTTCAATAGTAGCACCCCAAATTCCATCTCAACCCCATCCACAACGGTTAAAACCCCCAGCGAATCCCATGCTTTTAGCTGCTTATATTTGGTGGTTTCACTCAGATCACCCTCTGGCAACTCATCCAGAGAGTCCTCAAAAATTTTTATTAGCTTATCGAGACTCATTAACGCTTAATTAAGAGGAAATTCATTATTATGCACAACCCTTATTGATGTGCTCCAATTCAACAAGCTCACAAACCGACAGCTCACCTATTTCAAGTATCGCGCTCCCCCAGGAGAGCCCAACCCCAAAACCTGATAACAACAAATGGTGGGGAGTGGTGCCTCTAAGCACAGCACCCAGTTCATGACACAGCGCACATGGAATGGAAGCACTGCTTTGGTTGCCGTATTGCTCAACGGTTTTTGTCGGCACCCGGGCTGGGTCCAATTTCAAGCGTTTGGCAATATTCCCAATAATGTAGCGGTTTGCTTGATGAAAAACATAATAGTGAATTGCTTCCGATTCCATACCCGCATAGCTAAGCAATTCCTTTACGTTTTTCGGTTCTTCCGTAATTGAAAAATTAAAGATTTCGGCGCCATCCATGCATAAAGTTTCCAAACTCCGCACATTACCCTCTTCATCGCGTATTTCTTTATGCGTTTCCGGCCCAAGCGGCAGGCGCATCCCGCCCGCAGGCACGATTAATTTATCATAACCACTGCCATCGGTTTCAAGGCTAAACCATGACTCTGAATCACTCTCTGAATCAATTAATGTTGCGCTGCCGCCATCGCCAAATATCGGCGCAACCGAGCGGTCACCCGGGTGTACCAACTGACTAAGCGTATCGCCTGCCAACAAAAGCACCCGCTCACAAGCTCCCGAGCCCACCATCATGTGCGCCAACCACAAGCCATACACGTAACCAGAACATCCAAGATTTACATCCATGGACGCGCAATTTTTCGAAAGCCCCAAACGCCCGTGTAAAACAGCCGCATTACACGGCTGCGGGTAGTCCGCTGTCTGGGTGACAAAAATCATCCCATCGACAGAATCGAGCGATACTTCAACTTCTTTAATTAAATGCTTTGCTGCCGCTGCACACAAATCAACCGCAGTCGTACCTTCCTCAACGACTCGTCTCCGATCCAAACCAATCGTCTTCTTCAAACGCGCAATCTGTTTTTCATTCCCTCCGAAAAGTTCGACTTCATCGTCTATGCATTTCTCCTTTGGCGGTACACATGTAACCACGCCTCTCAAGCGAGCTCCTTGTATTTTACTTTTTGCCATTTATAACGACTTTGTCGACCGATGCATCAAAGTGGAAGCTCATTCTTACCGGTTTTACCCTTCTTTGCTTTGCCTATTCCTACTTGCTACAGACTATAATAGCGTTGTAATAAAATATATTCAGTAAAAACCGCTCTCTCAAAAAAGTTTTTCCTATTATCCATTTATGCCTCTCGAAAGAACAGAAATCGCCGCTCTTGTCCTGAAAACCCTGCACGAACTCGGCGAGGATCTCGAAAAGCCTGAATTGGCCGCTGGAGATGAATCGACACGTCTCTTTGGTGCTCGCAGCAGCTTGGACAGCATGGGCCTCGTCAATTTAATTGCTGACATCGAAGAACATCTTTCGGAAGAACATCAGGTCGATATTACCCTTGCGAATCAAAGCGCAATGAGCCGTACCCATTCTCCATTTCGCAGGGTTTCTTCTTGCATCGACTACATCCTAGAGCTCGTGGCCGAGGCAGACAAAAAATGAGCAAGCTGGCATTAATCACTGGTACCAGTAAAGGTATTGGTCGGGCGATTGCCGAGCACCTACTCGAAAAGGGATGGCTGGTTGCCGGCTGCAGTCGACGCAAAACAGACATCCAGTCAAAGAATTATCACCACTTCACACTTGATGTAGCCGATGAAGCTGCAGTGGTTGCCATGATTCGCAGTATCAAGCGCGAGATAGGCCCTATTTATGCGCTGATCAACAACGCCGGCACCGCCGCCATGAATCATTTCCTTCTGACTCCTACCGAAACCTGCCGCTCTGTTTTTGAAACAAATTTGACCGGTAGTTTTATTTGCATGCGTGAATGCGCAAAGCAAATGAGTCGCCAAAAAGAGGGACGTATTGTAAATCTAAGCAGTGTTGCAAAACCCCTCAGCCTGGAAGGTGAAGCCGTCTACGCTGCCAGCAAAGCAGCACTTGAATCCTTAACGAGAACTGCAGCAAAAGAATTGGGCTCAACAGGCATCACGGTTAACGCCATCGGACCCACACCAATAGATACTGACCTCACTCGGACCGTCCCCAAGGACGCCATTGATTCTCTTGTCCAAAAACAGGCTATCCAACGACTCGGCACCCCGCAAGATGTTATCAATTGTGTTGATTTCTTTTTGCAAGAAGAGAGCAATTTTATCACCGGCCAAACTCTTTACCTAGGCGGCGTTACCTAGCCAATAAAATGACTCAATGGCTACCTAAAAGAATTGAGTCCTTTGCGGATCGACCGTGTTTCGTTCAGAACGATCACACATCTACATATGTTGATCTGGCTAGCGAAATCGAAAAGCTCCAGAACGAACTCAAAATTAATGGCATCGCTGCAGGCGATTCAGTACTTCTTGAAGCAGATTATTCCCTTAAGGCCGTCGCGGCATTGCTCGCCCTTTTTGAGAACCAGGCGATTGTCGCACCTGCAACCGAGCTAACACCAACAGAGCTTACATCCAGAATCCAAGAGGCAAACCTACAATGGCACCTGTCGCTTAAAGACGATGGCCCTAAAATCACCCCAACGGGGATAACGCAAAAGCCACATTCACTGGTAACCCAACTAAAGGAAACCGGGCATCCCGGCCTTGTGCTTTTTAGCAGTGGCAGCACCGGAAAACCCAAGGCTATGGTACACAATGCCAAACACCTTCTTCAGGCCTTTGAAAAAAAACGTGCCCGCCGCCTCAGCATTTTGATCTTTCTACTCTTTGACCACATTGGTGGACTCAATACCCTATTCAATGGGCTTGCGAGCGGAGCAAAAATCGTCATACCAAATTCCCGCGAACCACACTGTGTTGCATCTGCAATTGAAAAAAATGGTGTAAAGTTGCTGCCAGCATCACCCACCTTTCTGAATTTGTTACTTTTGAGCGGCGCCTGCAAAGAGTATGATCTAAGCAGTCTTCGTTTCGTAACTTATGGAACAGAGCCAATGCCGGAAAGCCTTCTCAAGCGACTTAAAGAAACCCTCCCTGAGACCAACTTTATCCAGACTTTTGGCACCAGCGAAACAGGTATCTCGCAAACCGTCAGCCGCGCATCTGATAGTACCCAGATAAAAATCGATGACCCCAATACCGAATATAAAATTGTTGAAGGAGAACTCTGGTTACGATCTAGGAATCAAATCCTTGGCTATATAAACCATGAAATGTCCCGCTTCACAGAAGACGGGTGGTTTAAAACCGGCGATAGCGTCAAAGAATCTGATGACGGATATTTAACTATCGTCGGCCGTCGCGCGGATATGATCAATGTAGGAGGCGAAAAAGTCACACCTTCTGAAGTGGAAAGCATCCTCATGGAAATTCCTGAAGTTGCAGATTGCCTGGTTTACGGCGAGCAAAACGCCATCACAGGACAGAATGTTGCCGCACAGATCATTCCACGCGAAAGAACTGACCTACCTGCCCTCAAAAGAAGGATCAAAAAACACTGTCGAAAATCTCTGGTCCCCTTCAAAGTACCAGCTAGAATCCTCTTCCCGGAAGCTGCCCTCTTTGGAAATCGGTTCAAAAAGAGCAGAAAGCCCGTCAAAGAAGACTGCGATTAAAAAGCAGCCCCGAAATGCTCGCTTTACAAACGGCCCATAAATGCTTCTGTTTAGCTACATAAAGAACTCTTCTCACACATCAGCCCAACCCATATAGAAAGGAACTGACATTGGATCTAAAAGTCATCAAGCAAGTCATCGATTTAATGAAACGCTCGGAACTCAGCGAATTTGAGCTCGAGGAAGAGGGCTTCAAGCTGCGCCTCTCCCGCAATAACGGTGAGGCCGCCACCCAAATCATTCAGGCCGCGCCTGCCGCTGCTGTCCCTACGTCCGCCGCTCCTGCAGCACCCGCCGCTGAAGCCGCCGCACCAGCTGAAGAGGATGGCATCAGCCTGGTTAAGTCACCCATGGTGGGCACCTTCTACCGCTCCCCTTCCCCCGATAGTCCCGCCTTCGTGGATATCGGCGATAAAATCTCTGAAGACAGCGTGGTCTGCATCATTGAAGCGATGAAGGTGATGAATGAAATCCAAGCTGAAACCAAGGGCACCATCACTGAAATCCTTGTTGAAAACGGTGATTCCATTGAATTTGGCCAGCCTCTCTTCAAGGTCAAAAAGTAATCAAGCCTTCGCTCAAAGCTGCATGATCAAAAAAGTTCTCATCGCCAACCGGGGTGAAATTGCGCTCCGCATTGTCCGTGCCTGTAACGAATTGGGCATCAAAACCCTCGCCGTTTATTCCCAGGCAGACGAGCAGTCCCTTCATGTACAACTCGCCGATGAAGCCATTTGCATCGGGCCCCCTCCGGGCAATCAGAGTTACCTCAAAGGTGACCGCATCATTGCCGCCGCAGAGATTGCAGATGTCGACGCCATCCACCCGGGTTACGGTTTCCTTGCGGAAAATGCCGACTTCGCCGAGCAATGCGAAAAGTGTAATATCAAATTTATCGGCCCCAGTTCCGACGCTATCATCAATTTCGGCGATAAAGCCCGCGCCCGCGAAATGGCGGTAAAAGCCAAAGTTCCTGTCATTCCCGGCAGTGATGGCGTTGTCAGTAACGACAAGGACGCCCTCGCGGTCGCCAAGAAAATCGGCTTTCCGGTCATCATTAAGGCAGTCGCCGGAGGTGGCGGTAAAGGCATGCGTACCGCCCGTAATGCAGTTGCCTTCAAAAAAGAATACACCAACGCCCGCAACGAAGCTGAAAATGCCTTCGGTAACGGCGAGGTTTACATCGAGAAATTCCTTGAGGCGCCACGCCACATCGAAATCCAACTCCTAGGCGACCAGCACGGCAATGTCATCCACCTCGGCGAGCGCGATTGCTCCGTCCAGCGTCGACACCAAAAACTGGTCGAGGAAGCACCCTCCCCTTTCATCAACGAAGATACCCGCAAAAAAATGGGGCGCGACGCCGTAAAACTTGCCAAATCCGTCAATTACGAGGGCGCCGGCACCGTCGAATTCCTCGTGGACGAAAAGGGTAACTATTACTTTATCGAGATGAACACCCGTATTCAGGTCGAACACGGAGTCACCGAAGAAGTGACCGGCATCGACCTGGTCAAGGAACAGCTCCTCATCGCCAGCGGCAAAAAACTCAGCTACGAGCAAAAGGAAGTCAAAATCCTACGCCATGCCATCGAATGCCGTGTTTGCGCCGAAGATCCCGCACGCAACTTTGCCCCCTGCCCGGGCAATATTGACCTCTACTACTCGCCCGGTGGTCACGGGGTACGCATTGATTCTCATTGCTACGGGGGTTATAGCATCCCGCCCAATTACGACAGCATGATTGCGAAGGTCATCACTTTTGGCCGCACCCGCGAACTCGCCCTCGATCGCATGGACCGCGCCCTCGGCGAATACATCATTCGGGGCATCAACACCAATATCAGTTTTGCCCGCGCGATCATCCGTGATCCCGAATTCCGCAAAGGCAAAGCCACCACCAAATTTATCGAAGATTTTTTCGATCGGGTCCCCAAGAGCCTTTACACCCAAGACTGAAGCCTCTAACCTCTCTACATAATGACTAATCAATCCGATTCTATGAGCGAGGCGCACATCCCCACCGTCTCGGAAGAAAACAACTCCCTGGGGGACATTCGTATCAATCACAGCGTCGTTGCCAATATCGTTCGCCTTGCAGCCCTTGAGGTCTCCGGCGTCGTTTCCGTAGGCGGCGGTTTTGTTGATGGTATTGCAGAAATATTCTCTAAAAAAGGCGACGAACGCGGCGTGCGCGTCACCGAAGACGAAGTCGGTGACTACAACATTGAAATTCGCGTTATTCTTCGCTTTGGCGTCGAATTGGCCTCCGTTGCCGGTCAGGTTCAGCAACGCATTGCCGAACAAGTTGAAAAAATGACCAGCAAAAGCACTTCCCGTGTCAACGTCATCATCGACGGGGTTCGCACTCAGGAAGAAGCAGACGCTGCCGCAGAAAACGACTGGGAAAGCCAGCCTCACACTGACTAAGGAGGCACAAACCACATGTTTGAGAAATTTCTCAACGACTGGCTTGCCTACACAGAAGGTCTTTCTGCCCTCGAACTTTACGGAGGCGCGTCCCTCGCGATCGCCTTCATTTATTTTTTAATGCGCCTCTTTTGTGGCTGCGGTGCCAAGCGCGTCATCGCCTACACCACCGAGGGCGGAAAAGTCATCGTCAATCGTTCCGCCATTATCGAACTCGTCAATTCCGCCTGCGCTCAAATCAAAGATGTCAGTAAACCCCGGGTGCGCATCCGCATCCGCGGCGGCGTCCCTCATTTCCAAGTGCGCCTCAAGCTCGCCGGCAGCGGGCAATTGCGCGCGGTTGAAGCCAGCCTGCAACAACACTTGCGCGATGCCCTCACCCACAACCTTGGCATTGAAAAACTCGGCACCATCGATGTGGTCGCTACCGGCTTTAAAAACACCCGACTGATTAAGGATCAGCCCGAGGACCCTCAAACGCCCGCCGAGTAGGCATTCGCCCCTTCCGGAGATTGCATTCCGCTGGTTGACAAGGGCATGCTTTACAGCCAATTAAAGAGTATGAAGATTATTGCCTATTTAAAACCCACTTGCGGCTGGAGCATGGGCGTACGTGCCATCTTGAAAAAATATCAGCTCGAATACGAGGACCGGGACATCATTAACGATGCGAGCCAATACGAGGAAATGGTCACCAAATCGGGCCAACCGCTATCACCCTGTGTGGAAATCGACGGTCACATGCTCGCAGACGTGAGCGGCGAAGAGGTCGAAAACTACATGCTCAGCAACGGTTTAGTCTCGCCAAATCAGGATGCCCCGGATGCGCCCACCAATGCCCCTTGTACCGATGAGGAACACGAGGCCATGCGCTCCAAAACCATCCGTTTTTTCTAGGTTTTATCAGGATAAACGCCGGCTTACTGGTAATTTTCCTAGACAGCCCAGCCGGAGCCATTAATTTATCGGCTCTTTTGACTTTCAAGCCGGACTGGCTAAATGTTCTGAAATGGCCTGCTTTATGCAGGCAAAAATGCACTTTCCCAACACTTCTTTCACCATGGCAAACTACTCTCAGCATCCTAAGGCACAAGGCCTCTATGATCCACGCAATGAGCACGAAAACTGCGGCATTGGCTTAATTGTGGACATGAAGGGCCGCAAATCGCACGACATCGTGCAAGGTGCGCTGGAAATCTGTGTGAACTTGGATCACCGCGGAGGTTGCGGTTGTGACCCCATCACAGGTGACGGCGCGGGCATCTTCATCCAATTGCCCCACAATTTCTTCAAGAAGGTCTGCCCTGCAGAATGTAATTTTGAAGTACCTGCCGAAGGCGACTACGGCGTCGGATTCGTCTTCCTCTCACAGGATGAAGCCGAACGCAAAAATGAAGAGGCCACCATTGCTGGCATCGTCGAGGAAGAAGGCTTCAAGCTCCTCGGTTGGCGGGATGTCCCCGTCGTCAGCAGCATTTTGGGTAAAGCTTCCAAAGCCTGCGAACCCATCATGCGGCAATTCTTTGTCGATCGCGGCAACCAATGTGAACGCGGTCTCGCCTTTGAGCGCAAGCTATACCTGATCCGCCGCATGACAACCCACCGCATCCGCTACAGCGGTCAGGACGAGGACGCCCTTTTCTACATCAGCTCCCTCTCCAGTCGCACCATGACCTACAAGGGCATGCTCACGACCCAGCAACTCCGCGACTATTTCCCCGACCTCGCTGACGAAGCCATGGATTCGGCGCTCGCACTCACTCACTCGCGCTTCTCGACAAATACATTTCCGAGTTGGCCCCGCGCTCAACCTTTCCGCTACCTCTGCCACAACGGTGAAATCAACACCGTGCGCGGCAACGAAAACTGGCTCTACGCACGCCAATTGCAACTCGCAAGCGAAGTCTTCGGCGATGACCTCGACAAACTCCTTCCCATCATTCGGGAAGACGGATCCGATTCACAAAAATTCGACAACTGCCTCGAATTCCTCGTCCTGTCCGGTCGCAGCTTGGCGCATGCCATGATGATGATGATTCCCGAGCCCTGGGAACGCCACAAGAGCATGCCCCAGTTCAAACGCGATTTCTACGAATTTCATGCCTGCCTCATGGAACCCTGGGATGGCCCTGCTTCCATGGCGATGTCCGATGGCATTCAAGTTGGCGCCACCCTCGACCGTAACGGTCTGCGCCCCTCCCGGTATTACGTCACCGCTGACGACCGCGTCATCCTTGCCTCTGAAGTCGGCGTCCTCGAAGGAATCGCTCCCGAAAACATAGTCAAAAAGGGCCGCCTCGAACCGGGCCGCATGTTCCTTATTGATATGGACAAAGGTCGCATTGTGGACGATGCCGAACTCAAGCAGCAAATCGCCGAGGAACACCCCTACGGCAAATGGCTTGAGGAAAACCTCGTCGCCTCCGCTTCCCTGCCCAACGCCGAGACCCTGCCCGCAGACGATTTTGAAAGCCTCGAGCAACGCCAAAAGGCATTTGGATATAGCTTTGAAGATCTTCGCTTCATTCTCGGTCCCAGCGCCCAAGCGGGCAAACAACCCCTAGGTTCCATGGGAAATGACGCCCCCCTAGCAGTGCTTTCCGACCAATCGCAACTCCTCTATAATTACTTCAAACAACTCTTCGCACAGGTCACTAATCCACCGATTGATCCCATCCGCGAAGAACTCGTCACTGCCAGCGTCACCTTTATCGGTTCCGAGGGCGACCTTACCCGTCCCGGTCCACAGAGCTGCCGCATGATCAAGTTCGAGAGCCCCCTCCTCAACGACGCACAACTTGCCCAACTCAAGGAAATCAAGCTCGAGGGCTTCAAATCAGCGCGCCTAGGCATGACCTTTGAATCACCTATAGGTGGACTTTCGGAAGGGCACAATAGCATCCCCGAGCCAGCCATCTCCGATAAAGGACTCGAAGCCGCCCTCGAAGAACTCTTTGAAAATGCCGACGCCGCCATCCGCGACGGCGTCAATGTCCTAATCCTTTCCGACCGCAAGGTTAACGCCAAGAAAGCGCCCATCCCTGCGCTGCTGGCCGTCTCCGGCCTCCACCAGCATTTGGTCCGCAAGGGAACCCGTACCCGCGTTTCCCTTATCCTTGAATCCGCAGAACCCCGCGAAGTCCACCACTTCGCCCTACTCCTCGGTTACGGTTGCGACGCCATTAATCCCTATCTCGCCCTGGAAACCGTCCGTCACATGGTCGCTGAAGGTGACCTTGAACTCGACCCTGCAAAGGCCTGCGCGAATTTCCTAAAGGCAAACCTTGGAGGCGTTATTAAGACCATGTCCAAGATGGGCATCTCCACCGTGGCATCCTATCGGGGTGCGCAAATCTTTGAAGCCATCGGCCTCAACCAACCCCTGATTGATAAATACTTTACCAAGACCGCCTCCCGCGTGGAGGGCATCGGCCTAGGCACCATCACTCAGGAAACCCTCTCCCGTCACCAAAAAGCCTTTGCGCCCCGCGATGACGAGCGCGATGCCGCCCTTGACCCCGGTGGCGTCTACCAATGGCGTGCCAACGGTGAGAAACACCTCTTCAACCCCATCACCATCCATAAACTTCAAAAGGCCACCCGCCTCGGTGACTACGCTGTCTTTAAGGAATACTCCGAAGCCATCAACAACCAGTCCAAGGACCTCTTTACCTTGCGCGGCCTCATGGATTTCAAGATTGATTCCGCAAAATCCATTCCCATTGAGGAAGTCGAGCCCGCCAGCGAAATCGTCAAACGCTTCAAAACCGGCGCCATGTCTTACGGCTCCATCTCCAAAGAAGCCCATGAATCCCTCGCCATCGCCATGAACCGCCTCGGCGGCAAATCCAACACCGGCGAAGGCGGCGAAGAAATGGAACGCTTCACTCCCGACGAAAACGGCGATTCCCGACGCTCTGCCATCAAGCAGGTCGCTTCCGGTCGCTTCGGCGTTACCAGTTTCTACCTCGTCAATTCCGATGAGGTTCAAATCAAAATCGTACAGGGCGCCAAGCCCGGCGAGGGCGGCGAATTGCCCGGACACAAAGTCCTTCCCCAAATCGCCAAGACCCGAGGAACCACCCCCGGTGTGGGGCTTATCTCTCCCCCGCCACACCACGATATCTATTCCATTGAGGATCTCGCCGAACTCATCCACGACCTCAAAAATTCCAACGAAAAAGCACGTATCAACGTGAAGCTCGTTTCCGAGGTCGGTGTCGGCACCATCGCTGCCGGGGTCGCCAAGGCCAAGGCAGACGTCATTCTTGTCTCCGGTTACGACGGCGGCACGGGAGCTTCTCCCCGCTCCTCCATCCAGCATGCAGGCGCACCCTGGGAACTTGGCCTCGCCGAAACCAACCAAACCCTCCTGCTCAACGACCTCCGTTCACGTGTGGTTGTTGAAACCGACGGACAGCTCAAGACCGGCCGCGATGTCGCCATTGCCTGTCTTCTCGGCGCCGAGGAATTCGGTTTCGCCACCGCTCCGCTGGTGACCCTCGGTTGCCTCATGATGCGTGTGTGCCACAAAAACACCTGCCCCGTTGGAGTGGCTACTCAAAACCCCGAACTGCGCAAGAAATTCATGGGAGGAGCCGACGCCGTCGTCCACTTCATGAACTACGTCGCTGAGGAAATCCGCGAACTCATGGCAGAACTCGGTTTCCGCTCCATCAACGAAATGGTCGGACGCGTAGATAAACTCGAAATGCGCCACGCCATTGACCACTGGAAAGCCAAGGGGCTCGATTACAGCAAACTCCTTTACAAGCCACAACTCGGACCCGATGTCGGCACCTACTGCCAAATGCAACAGGATCACCTTCTCGACAAGTCTCTCGATAAACGCGAGATCCTCGAGCAGGCACAACCCGCCATCCAAAACGGCGAACCGGTCACCATCGACCTGCCCATCGTCAATACCGACCGCGTGGTCGGCACCCTTACCGGTGCGGAAATCTCACGCCAACACGGCGCAAAAGGCCTTCCCGAAGATACCGTTCAAGTCAACCTCACCGGTTCCGCTGGTCAAAGCCTGGGTGCCTTCTGCCCCAAAGGTATGACCTTCACCGTTACCGGTGATACCAACGACTACCTCGGTAAAGGACTCTCCGGCGGAAAGATCATCGTCCGTCCGCCCGCCGAGTCGCCCTTTGTCGCACACGAGAATATCATCACCGGAAACGTCTGCTTCTATGGTGCCACTTCCGGTGAGGCCTACATTGCCGGCATGGCAGGGGAACGTTTCTGCGTCCGCAACTCCGGCGTTGAAGCTGTCATCGAAGGTCTTGGCGATCACGCCCTCGAATACATGACCGGTGGCATGGTTATCAACCTCGGAACTACCGGGCGCAACCTCGGTGCGGGCATGTCCGGCGGCGTCGCCTACGTCTTCGACGAATCCGGCGATTTCACCAAGAACCGCCTCAACCCCGACATGGTCAACGTCTATCAACTCATCGAGTGCAACGACGAAGAGATTGCCATGGTCAAGGCACGCATCGAAAAACATGTCGCCCTTACCGGTTCCGCACGCGGTCAAGCCATCCTTGCTGATTGGCCCGCCGTCGCTGAAAAATTCCTTAAGATCATGCCCCAAGACTACGAACGCGTCCTCGAGGCACAAGCCCGTGCCGAAGAACGCGGACTCAAAGGCGATGAAGCCATCCTCGCCGCCTTCGAAGAAAACGTCAAAGCGGGGCATTAACTTCCAACCTCTAACTTCTAATAAAATGGGTAAAGCAACAGGCTTCTTAGAATTCGAGCGCAAGACCATCGCCAACCGCGAACCGCTTGCACGTATCAATGACTGGAACGAAATCCACGAGCCCTTCGATCCGGAGGCGGTTCAGAAACAGGGCGCGCGCTGCATGGATTGCGGAACCCCCTACTGCCACACCGGCATGACACTCAGCAACATGGCGAGCGGTTGCCCCATCAACAACCTCATCCCTGAGTTCAATGACCTCGTCTATCGCGATAAATGGCACGAGGCTTACCTACGCCTCTCCAAAACCAACAACTTCCCCGAATTCACTGGACGTGTCTGCCCCGCTCCCTGCGAGGG
>CBFHXZ010000018.1:0-22747 GCA_965659965.1 Coraliomargaritaceae bacterium | reverse complement strand
GCAGACCCAATGGCGTACCGTAGGATTCCGCCTCGCAGGAGGGTGGGTTTTTCGAGGTGGAGATGGGCAGGATTGCCTTTGTTTGTCCCCCTGAGAGAAGGTAAAGCTTTTGTTCGCCAATGCTAACCATTAAAACCCGTTGGGTGGGGATGATTGACAAGGCTGTGCAGCTTTGCTCTAGGTTAACGCTTTCCTGATTTAAATCGAATGGCATATTCTATAGGCATCCTCGGCGCGACCGGTGCAGTCGGTCAAGAACTCATTAGGTTGTTGCATGAACGCAACTTCCCAGTGGCGGACTTGCGTCTGCTTGCCTCTGCCCGGTCTGCAGGCAAAAGCATCACCTACGAGGGCCGTACTTGGACGATCGAGGAAGCCACCGAAGCGAGCTTTAAGGATCTCGATATCTGTATTTTCAGCGCGGGCGGTTCGCAGTCCAAAGCATTTGCAGAAGCCGCCGTTGTGAGCGGTTGCATCGTGGTTGACAACAGTTCCGCGTTTCGCGGCGACCCGGAAGTACCGCTGGTTGTGCCTGAGATCAATCCCGAGGCAGTGGAGGCTCACAAGGGCATTATTGCCAACCCCAATTGCTCGACCGCCATTGCCCTGATGGGGCTCTACCCCCTGCATCGTGCCTTTGGCTTGAGGCGTTTTATCGCATCCACCTACCAAGCCGTTTCTGGCAGTGGGGCGGGTGGTTTGATTGAACTCGAGCAACAGACCCGTGCCTGGGCTAAGGACGAAGCGTTGCAGAAGGAGGTCTATCCGCATCAAATCGCTTTCAATCTCATCCCGCATGTCGATTCCTTTCAAGAGGACGGCTACACCCGCGAGGAGATGAAAATGCTTCACGAGGGTCGCAAGATTCTTGGCTTGGAGGAACTCGCGGTGACCTGTACCTGCGTGCGGGTCCCGGTTTTTCGCGCCCACAGTATTTCCATCAGCGCGGAATTCGAGCGTCCGGTTTCAGTTGCGGAAGCACGGGAAGCGATTGCAGGTTTTGTGGGTGCGGAACTGGTGGACGATCCGGAAAAGGCGTGTTACCCCATGCCGCTCGATTACTCCGAGGTGGTGCCCTGTGGAGTTGGGCGCATTCGCCGCGACCAGGTGCTTTCCAATGGATTGGCTTTTTGGGTGACCGGTGACCAAATCTGGAAGGGTGCCGCGCTCAACGCCGTGCAGATTGCCGAGTTGCTCCACGCGCGCGGCCTCGTGAAAAAATAAGCCCTATGGAAATCGATTGGCTGAATCACCTCGACGCCATTCGGCATTGCGTTGATTTGGGCATGCTCGTGCTGATCTGGCTCGTGCAACTCAACATTTACCCCGGCTTTGCGCACATGCGCCCGGAGGCATTTCCACGCTGGCATGAATCCTACATGAACCGCATGGGTTTCATTGTGGGGCCACTCATGCTGAGCCAGCCAGTCCTGATCGGGCTTCAAATATGGCTCCAGCCAAACGTCCTGCACTTCCTTTCAGCGGCGCTGGTGGGGCTCGCTTGGTTGGCGACTGCGGTCTTTTCAGTTCCCGCCCACCGCAGCATTCAAAAGTCCGGCTTTGATGCCAACGCTATTCAACGGCTGGTAGTCACCAACTGGATTCGAACGGTCGCCTGGACCGCAGTTTGTTTGCTCGGCTTATGGTCCTGATTCGGGCAAACGCCCGTAAAGCGCGTTCAGTTCCCTGATGTAAGCACCGCTCTCCTTTTGGAATTGTAGCAGTTGCTGGGGCTGCACACGCCATTGCCAATTACCTTCCGCTTGACCGGGGGTGTTGAGCCGAGCCCCGGATTCAAGGCTCAGAAGATCTTGTAGGGGTAGAATCGCGAGCTTTGCGCTGGAGCGCAGGGCTGAGCGAATGAAATCCCAGCCGATGTTTTCGCCGGAAATGCCATAGTAACGGCGCACGTGGTCGCGGGTCTTTGAGTCTGCCTGGGCATACCAGCCGATGCTGGTGTCATTGTCATGGGTGCCGGTGTAGAGCACGGTGTTGTGTTTGAGGTTGTGGGGCAGGTATGCGTTGTCGGCCTCACCGCCGTAGGCAAATTGTAAAACCGCCATGCCGGGTAATCCTGTGGCGGCCATCAAGGCTTCTACTTCCGGCGTGATGACCCCAAGGTCTTCCGCGATGATTTTTGCCTCAGGGAAGGCCTTTGCGATGGCTTTGAAAAGTGCCCATCCGGGTGACCGTTCCCAGCTGCCCTCGCGGGCAGTGGACGCGGTTGCCGGAACCGACCAGTAGGATTCAAAACCACGAAAGTGATCCAAACGCAGGCTATCATAAAGTTCCAGATTTGACCGTATTCGTTCAAGCCACCAACGAAAGCCCTCCTTCTCATGCGCCTCCCATGCGAAGAGCGGATTACCCCAGAGCTGACCGTCCGCCGCGAAATAATCCGGCGGTACGCCCGCGACCGCGAGGGGGTTGCCGTCTTTTTTGAGCTGAAAGAGTTCACGGTTTGCCCAGACATCTGCGCTGTCCAATGCCACGAAAATAGGGAGGTCGCCCATGATTTGGACGTCATGCTTGGTCGCATAGGCACGAAACTTTTTATATTGTGCGCTGAAGAGGTATTGCGCGAAGGCGTGTAGTTGCTTGCCGGCTTCTGCCCCTGCGGGCAGTTCCAGTTTTTTTCCCTTGGTATCGCGAAATGTTTTGGGCCATTCCAACCAGCACTGTCCCCCGAAGTGAGCTTTCAGACCCATGAAGCTGGTGTAGTCCTCCAACCAGTCTGCTGCATCGGTGCAAAAGGCATGAAAGGAACCGTAGTCGAGGAGGGAATCGCTTTCACCCGCCTGAAAACGGAGATGGGCTTTTTCCAAGGCCGGCCAAAAAGCTTCAAAGAGGCTGCCGTAATCGCAATGTTGAGTAGGTAGTCCCTGCAAGCCCGCCAAGTCTTCCGACTCCAGCAAGCCCGCCTCAACCAGCGGAGCAAAATCAATCAGGTAGGGATTTCCTGCAAAAGCCGAGAAACACTGATAAGGCGAATCGCCGAATCCGGTGGGCCCGAGGGGGCACATTTGCCAAACGCTCAGTCCGCTCTCGCTCAGCAAATCGACGAATTGATAAGCGCTTTTTCCAAAATTGCCAATGCCCGTTGAGGAGGGCAGGGAAGTCGGGTGCAGTAACACACCCGCAGTGCGGTGTGTCAGCCAATCGTATAACGGTTTCTCATACATCGCAGTAAGGTTTACTTTTTATCTGCCTTTGGTCGAGCCGGATTCAGCTTCAACCGTTGATAAATCGCGCAAATTGTTATTGCCAAAAGAGGTTACAGCTCCAACTTTCTAACTTTTCAACATTTCAACCTTCAGCCTAGACCATACTTTGAGAGACGACTACCTACAACAAGCACAGCAGGTGATCACCGATCCCATGATCCTGATCAATGTTGTTTCGCGCCGTGCCAAACAACTCAAGAGCGGTTACAAACCCCTAATTGAGTCACTGGAGCGCCTGTCTGCCGAAGACATGGCCCTGCGCGAAATCATCGAGGGCAAGATCACCTACCAGCTCGACGAGAGCGAAGACGAGGCTGCGGTCTAGTCTGAACCACCGCCCCCGAAGTTTTCGGGCAATTCAGAGTGGCTCCCTGGCAGCGTGCATGCTTGCGGTTAGGAACTTGCTCCGCTTAGCTTGCTTCAACTCCTGTCACCGTGCCTGCCAAAAAAAAGTCCAGTGATTCCCGTTATCGGGAAGTCCGCAATGCTAAGGCGAACCACAATTACTTTGTGGGCGATCGCTTTGAGGCTGGCATTGCCCTCCTTGGTACCGAGGTCAAAGCCATCCGCGAAGGCAACGCCCAGATCGGAGAATCTTTTTGCCGTATCGAGAAAGGGCAGGTCTGGCTCTTTAACTGCCACATCGGGGAATACAAATTCGGGAACCTGCAAAACCATGAACCTCGCCGTAAACGCAAACTCCTCCTGCACCGCCGCGAAATCGACAAACTCCTCGGCGCAATTGAGCAGGGCGGCAAGACCCTCGTCCCCCTCCGGTTGTTTATGAAGCACGGGCTCATCAAAATTGAGATCGCCCTTTGCACCGGCAAGAAACTCCATGACAAACGCGAGACCCTTAAACGCAAGGTCGCCATGCGCGAGGCGGAACGCGATATGCGCGGGCGTTAGGACGGATCAAAGGCCTGCAGGACTTCGTCGAGCTTGCCACTATCGGGGGCGCCGCCCATTGCAAAGTTTGGTTTACCACCGCCCTTGCCGCCGAGTTTTCCGGTGAGTTCGCAAATGATGGTGCCGGCTTCGTGTCCCGCAGCAATTGCCGCGGGACTCGCCTGCGCACAAAGGCTTACCTTACCGCCGCAGGCAGCGCCCAAGACGATAAGAGAGTCTCCGAGTTGCCCCGCAAGCGAACCCGCCATGGAACGCAGGGCGTTGGGATCGGGTGCTTCGACGACCGCCACCAGGACCTTCAGGCCGTTGTCGCAGGTGCGGGCAGTGTCGAGAAGGGCGTTGGCTTGACCAGCGGCAGCGGAGGACTGGGCTTTTTTGAGCGCTTTGTCCGCCTCAACCGTGAGCGATTTGAGGCTTTCCGCGCTTGCCCCGGAGGGAATCGCTACGGGGTCAAGGCCGAGTTCCCTTAGGGTAGCATTCAGTTTTTCGAGTTTCTCCAATTGCACCTTTTGGGCTACGGCTTCCAGAGCTTCCATTTCCTTCACATAGGCTTCCGCGGCCTCGCCGCAGTAAGCTTCAATGCGGCGAATGCCTGCCGCGATTGCGCCTTCGGATTTGATTTTGAAAAGCCCGATTTCGGCGGTGTTGCGCACGTGGGTCCCGCCGCAAAGTTCCATGGAGTAACCGTCGAGGCCCTGGTCTTGTCCGCCGATTTGTACTACGCGCACCAAGTCGCCGTATTTGTCACCAAAGAACTGCATCACGTCCGTGCGATCCTTGACCTCGGCATGTGGCACTTCGCTCCATGAGACCGGTTCGGCTTTTTGGATGCATGTATTGACCTTGTCTTCGAGCGCGGCGATCTGTGTCGCGTCGAGGGCCTTGGAATTGAAATCGAAGCGGAGGCGGTCGGGTGAGACGCTGGAACCTTGTTGGGCAGCTTCGGGGGAAACCAGCTCGTGGAGCGCCCAGTGAAGCAGGTGGGTAGCGGTGTGGTGCGCCTCGATGGGTGCGCGGCGCTTGCGGTCGAGTATGATTTTAACGGGTGCACCGGTTTTGAAATCCGCGCTGGAGTCTTGCTCGAGCACATGGGCAACGGCATGACCAACCTTCTGGGTGGCGAGAATGGGATAGCTATTGTCCGCGTACTGAAGGCTTCCACCGTCGCCGTCCTGTCCGCCCATTTCTGTGAAGAGCACGGTTTGGTCAGTGATGAGGAGTACCTGATCATCCTGTGCATGCACTTCGAGGATCTGCGCCTCGCATACGTCCTGGTTAAAGCCGAGGAATTTAGTCTCGGCCTGAGAGTCGAGGTCAAGGGCTTTCACGACGGTCTTCTTTTGGGCGGCTCGGGCACGCTCACGCTGTTGCTCCATGCAGACTTCAAAGGCGTCGACATCGACCTTGAGGCCGCGTTCGCGGGCGAGCAATTCGGTGAGGTCGAGCGGGAAGCCGTAGGTGTCGTAGAGGGTGAAAGCTTCCTCACCGCTGATGGCGCCATCCGCGCATTGTTTTTCAAACAGTTGCAGTCCGCGGTCCAGGGTTTTGTTGAAACTGCTTTCCTCGGTGGCGAGGGTTTCCTTAACGGCGGCGGCACGGGATTTGATTTCCGGGAAGACGCTACCGAATTCCGCCACGAGGGTATTAACCAGTTTAGGCAGGAAGGGTTCGGAACCGTCGAAGCCGAGGCTGCGTCCGTATTTTACTGCGCGGCGGAGGATGCGGCGGAGGACGTAATTGCGACCGTTGTTACCGGGGAGGATGCCGTCGGCAATGGAGAAGGCGAGGGTGCGGAGGTGGTCCGCCACCACGCGGAAAGCGATGGCTTCTTTTAGGGCCTCGGTAGGCTCGGCGTCTTTTTCAGGATAGACATCGGTATAGGTCTTACCGCTGAGTGATTCGAGTTTGCGGAAGAGGGGTTGAAAGACGTCGGTGGCGTAGTTGCTGGGCTTGTGGGAGAAATCGGTGAAGCCTCGGGTGTTTTGAATGATGGAGCAGGCGCGTTCAAAGCCCATGCCGGTATCGACATGCTTGGCGGGTAGGTCGGAGAAAGTGCCGTCGGCGTTGGCGTTGAACTGGATGAAGACAAGGTTCCAGATTTCAATACAAAGGTCGGAATCCTGATTGACGAGTGCGCCCTTGCTATCGCCCTTGGGAGTGAGGTCGACATGGAGTTCCGAGCAGGGGCCGCAGGGGCCGGTTTCGCCCATCATCCAGAAATTGTCCTGTTTGTTGCCGTTGATGATGTGGACGGCGGGGTCGAGCCCTGCCTTTTCAAAGATCGCTTTCCAAAGATCGTAGGCTTCCTGATCAAATTGCGCGGGGTCTCCGGCTTCGGGAGAATAAACGGTGGCGTAAAGGCGCTCGGGTGGGAATCCCCATACTTGGGTTAATAATTCCCAACCCCACTCAATGGCTTCTGCCTTGAAGTAGTCGCCAAAGGACCAGTTACCCAGCATCTCGAAGAAGGTGTGATGATAGGTGTCGTAACCGACGTCTTCAAGGTCGTTGTGTTTGCCGCCTGCGCGTATGCATTTCTGGGTATCAGCGGCGCGCGGCGGGTCATAGGGCGCTTTTTCGCTGCCGAGGAAATAGGGCACGAATTGGTTCATCCCCGCGTTGGTAAAGAGCAAATTCGGCGAGGTCGGCATGAGTGAGGCCGAAGGCACAGGGGTATGCCCTTTAGAAGCAAAGAAATCGAGGAAGGACTGGCGGATCTCGGCGGAGGTCATGTTTGATAAAATAGAACCACGAATGGACACGAATAGTCACGAATGATTAGAGAACAAGTCGTTCCCATTCGAGTTTTTGATGCTTGAAGTTAAGAATGAGGCCAACTTTGAGGCCGGTGATTTTTGATAGTTCAGCATTTGAGCCCGCTCATTATTGCCTATCTGGTTGATTGTTTTTATATCGACCACAACTTTTTTGAAGGCAACGAGATCAGGGATATATTCACCCACTGTAACGGATTTATAATGAACTTTAAAACGCGGTTGTTGGGTAAAGGGAATCTCGCGTAATTTGAATTCTACGGTTAAAGCGTTCTCGTAGGGTTTTTCCAAAAGGCCACAACCCAATTGATTGGAAACTTCAAAAGCCGCTCCAACAATTGCATAGACTTCATCAGCCAGAGGGCCTTCAAATTCGTGGCTATTCGTGTCCATTCGTGGTTGAAATAATTACAGATATTGCAGCACGGCGGCGCCCATTTCCTTCGTGCCGACGGATTGGAGGCCGAAGGCGATGTCGCCAGTGCGGACGCCGGAGGTGACCGCTTGTTTGACGGCGGCTTCGATGGCGTCGGCAGCGTCGTTTTCGCCGAAGCTGTAGCGCAGCATCATGGCGGCGGAGAGGATTTGTGCGCAGGGGTTGGCGATGCCCTGGCCAGCGATGTCGGGCGCGGTACCACCGGAGGGTTCGTAGAGTCCGAAGGGGAAACCGAGGCTGTTGTTTTGGGCGCCGAGGCTGGCAGAAGCGAGCATGCCGAGCGAACCACAGATCACGCCCATTTCGTCGGAGAGGATATCACCAAACATATTTTCGGTGAAGAGGACGTCGAATTGATTGGGGTCGCGGGCGAGCTGCATGGCGGCGTTGTCGACATACATGTGGCTCAGTTCGATTTCCGGGGCGTTTTTGGCGAAGTATTCCGTGACGACCTTACGCCAGAGGACCGAGGTCTCGAGGACGTTGGCTTTGTCGACGGAGCAGACTTTGCCACCGCGGGCTTTAGCGGTATCGATGGCGACCTGGGCGATGCGCTCGATTTCACTGGTCTGATAAACCATGGTGTCGATGGCTTGTTCCTCGCCGTTTTCGAGGGTGTTGGTGGACTTGGGTTGCCCGAAGTAAATACCGCCGGTGAGTTCACGAATGCAGACGATGTCGATTCCCTGAGGGATGCGCTCGGCCTTGAGGGGGGAGGCGTCGGTCAATTCCGAATAGAGGAGGCCGGGGCGCACGTTGGCGTAGAGTTTGTAGGCTTGACGGATGGGGAGGAGGGCGGCGCGCTCGGGTTGATCCTTGGGCGGGAGGGTTTCCCATTTTGGACCGCCGACGGAACCAAAAAGAATGGCCTCGCTGCGATCACAGACTTCGCGGGTGGAGTCGGGAAAGGCGACCCCGTGGTTATCGATACCGATACCGCCGATGTCGGCGTGCTCGTATTCAAGGGCAAAGCCGAATTTATCGCCAGCAGCCTTGAGGACATCGAGTGCGACGTCCATGACTTCCGGGCCGATGCCGTCACCGGGTAATACTGCAAATTTCAGGGTTTTCATAGTTGTTGTTGAAAACCAAGCAGAGTGAATTCCCCAGCGTCTGCTTCAAGTCTTTTCCTCTAAGGAACTAAGGATCAATGGTTGCCACCAGCGCACCGAGAAAGACGAGTTCGGTCTCGCCGGTGTTGCGGATGGCCTGGGTTTCGCCGTCGCGGGTTATCTGTAGGGTGCCGGGCGTGAAGGGGTGCTCCTCGCCATTGTCAGCTACGACGCCCTCACCGGAGAGGCAATAATAGAAATCCTCTTCGCCGTGGTGGGAGTGGGAACCCACGCTGGCGCCCGCTTCCAGACGCACAAGCCCCACGCTCTTGATAGCACTGCCGGGGAATAAATCCAACAGCTTGTGCGCGCTGACGGTGCCCACGCCCTCGCGCACGTTTTCTGCTACTTCGGGTATTACGCTATCTACTTTAATAATCATATTCAGAGCTTACGGACTCTCTGCGGAGAGGCTATAAAAAACGCTTCGCGCGATGGATCGAAGGTGATTACTTAGAAGCCTTGCTGGACTTTGTGCGGTAAAGCTTGGGGTCAACGGCTTTAACCATTGCTTTGATATCCGCCTGCTGCATGGCAAAGGTCGCGACCTCACGTGCAACCGCCTCAGGGTTTTGAGGATGTCGTGATAACAGATGGGCAGGACCTCGATGTTGCTATTTTGGCTGGCGGCTTCGTTGAAGTCCTTGAGGTAATCAGCGTAAATCGCGGACATGCGGTCGTCCTCGGTAGTCGAACCGACCTTGCCGTCGCGTTTGAGCATCGAGCGTTGCGAGCGCACCACTTCTTCTGCGGGACGCTCCATGAAGATAATCTTCTGGGGGAGCTCTGGCGGAACACCCGTGACGATGGGCATTACGATTTTGATCGCCTGTCCCTTGCAATTGTTCCGGGCGATGATGGTGAGACTAAACCTCCGGTTGGAATGGTAGCCGAGGCAACGAGCGCAGCGTCTGCACTGGTGCTCATGGCGGTGGAGATGGCGGCGAGGCCGGTAAGTTTTTCAATCGATTGTTTTTTCATAAGCAAGTAATACAGGAATATTTATAAAATGGGCGTTTATTACATAAATAGAAGTATTTTATCCTTTGGTAGTATGACTCACCTTAATCAGCACACGTGGGCGTAGCTCAGTTGGTTAGATTTGAGGCGCGGAGCGCCGACACCCCCGGGCAATGCGAAGCATTGAGCCGGAAACATCGGATTAAAAATGCCGATGCTCGTAAGGAGAGTTAATCTTGCCAAATTGTGGGTATGACTCACTTTCGTCAGTACACGTGGGCGTAGCTCAGTTGGATAGAGCATCGGATTTCTAATCCGAGGGTCGGGGGTTCGAATCCCTCCGCCCATGCGTGACTCGATGCTTCAAACACAGAGGCTCCAAGGATCGGAGGTGCTGTGGAGCGAATTCGCGGATGCGCAAGCGCGGCATCTCGGGGAGTCGTGAGCGCGCGGGCGGTAGAAGCGACAATTCTGTCGCTTTCCAGCTACACAAGTAATCCGTCGGCCTTCAGGCGTTCGACCAGTTGAAGGGCGATGCCGGAACGATTGAGGAGGTATAGGTGGAGTCCGGGGGCGCCGTTTTGTAGAAGTTCGCGGGCTTGGGTGTGCATCCAGTCGAGTCCGGCGGCCTCTACGGTGGCGGGGTCTTCTCCGGCGTCAGTGAGTTGTTGTTCGAGTGCTTGGGGTAGCTGGGCATCGCACATTGCGCAGAAACGGCGCGCCTGTTCGAGCGAGGTGAGGGTTAGGAGCCCGGGTAGGATGGGAACTTCGATCCCGATGGCACGGCAACGATCGACAAAGTCAAAGTAAACGCGGTTGTCGAAGAAGAGTTGGGTGGTGATGAAGCTGGCACCGGCATCGACCTTGCGTTTGAGGTTTTGGAGGTCAGTTTCAAGGTCGGGTGCCTGGGGGTGTTTTTCGGGATAACCTGCCACGGCGATGGTGCATTCGGGGTAGTCTTGTTGAATGAGGTCAACGAGTTCGTTGGCGTAGGCGAGTCCGTCAGGGTGGGGGGTGAAGTTCTCGGCGTCTTGAGGCGGGTCACCGCGAAGTGCCATGATTTGACTCAGTCCGGCGGCTTTGAAGTCGGCAAGGATGGCTTTGAGTTCATCGCGGGAATGCCCGACACAGGTAAGGTGGGGCATGATGTTGTAGCCGAGTTCGCTTTGGAGGCGTCGGGCGTATTCGAGGGTACGACTGCGGGTACTACCGCCCGCGCCGTAGGTGATCGAGGCAAAGTCGGGCTTGAGGGCGCGCAGTTCGGAGGCGGCCTGGAGGAGTTGTTCGGCAGCTTTTTCGGACTTGGGCGGGAAGAATTCGACGGATATAGGCTGCGCGGAACCGGAGAATTGGACTGGTTGGCTGGGATTCATTTTTCGCATCAACATATAATGATATCTTGATACGTAAAGCCTAAAGTCTTGGGGATGGATAAGGGGCTAGAAGCCGTAAATATCGATTCCGAGTTGGGTGGCTTCTTTGATTAGGGCAAATTTATCAAGCAGGATGACGCTTCCAGCTTTCAGGGCGGCGGTTTGAATGCCGTTTGCATGCATGACTTCGAGGGTGCGGGGACCAAAAATGGGAACATCAAAGCGATAGTCTTGTTGTTGTTTGACGGTCTTAACAAAGATGAGGCCATCGGTTTTAAAGCTGCCGGCGCGCTGTAGCATGGGGTCGGTGCCTTCGTAGGCTTCGACGGCGAGAACGGTGCCTTTGCGAACGACACAGCCCTGGCCGATGTCGAGATCGGCGGCACCCTCAGCGATGCGGATTCCGTGTTCGAGGAATTCCGAGGGCACTTTTAATTTCCCCGGGGTCATGAGGCCGGTGGTGGCGATTTGATCATCGAGGCAGGTGCGGGCATCCAGCATCTGAATGCCGAGTTTTTCAATTTCAGTGGCAACTGCGCCAAAAATGGTTTCTGCGTTGCGGACTTTAAGACTGTTTAAAATGGCAAGTGCTTTGAGGTCGGGATGGAGGCCGTGAAAGAGTCGCTTGGGGGTTACCTGACCCGCCATGACCGCAAACTTACATTCGTGTTTTTTAAGGGCTTTGAGCATTTTGCCGAGTTGCCCGACTTTTATATTACTGTGGTCTTCGGCAGGAAAGGATGCGATGAGTTCGGCATCGGTTTCACCTTCCATAGCAATGAGTCTTAGGGGAATGCCGGCCTCACGAAAGCGTTGGGTGACTAAGGTCGGGTAGTAGCCTTTTCCGGCAATGAGGCCCACTGCTTGCCCTGCATAGTTGGGGGGTAGAAATTTGGAGGGGATAGCGCTCATGGGCTGGGTTGCTGCTTGAATGAATAGGGTCGGGCGGGTGCTTGGTCGAGGTAGTTGTTTGAAACGAGTAAGAGCGGTTGGGGCTCGGGTTTTCCGGGCACGCTGCGGTAAAAAACACGGCTGCGGGCAAATTTAACGGCATCGGCAAGGTTGCGGGCTTTTATTTCTTTTTCATCAACGGTGCCTTGTTCGGTGACGATGCCACGGGCGGCGCTTTGCTCGCTGATGCGCACGCTCTGGGGCTGGGCGATGAATTCCCGCTCGGTGCCATTGGGGTAATAAAAAGTAAGGGTGCCTTCATAGGCAGAAATATTCATACCTATCGAGGTGGCAGCAATGACGGAAGTGGTGGAATGGACGCGCAAGTGACCGCTTTGCATTTCGATTTTGAGGCTGGAGAGGGGCGAGATATGGTCACAGCTCAGTCCAATGGTTCCGTCGACAACGCGAATATAGAGATTTGATATGGTGGGTTCGTATTCAAAACTGCTGCTCTCCGGGCCGAATGGAATTTGTTTGAATTGCTCAATTTCGACATGGGTATTTTCGATGAGGGCGAGGGCGACCCCATTGCTGAGCACAAGAAAAACCTCTGACTTTTTATCGGTCTTCAAGGTCATGCCGTCCAGTTTTTCGCTTTGATGGAGTTTGAGGGAGGTCTTTGCTCCGCTTTGGGTTTGTGCCTCGACGGTTCCGCGAATGCTGGTGACAAAACCCATTCCGGGCTGCATCTCCTGCGCCTGTAAGCCAAGCCATGCGGTGAGGCTGAGGCAGAATGAAAGTATGTAGGGCTTTGCGCTTGTCATGAAAACTCAATCAGTTGGCGACGAGGTTAACAATTTTTCCGGGAACGTAAATCTCGCGTCTCAGGGTTTTGCCTTCAAGGAAGGCGGCGACTTTGGGATGCGCCTTGGCGGCTGCAATGGCAGCGTCCTGATCGACTGCTGCCGGTAGATCCGCGTCGCCACGGTATTTCCCGTTTACTTGAAAGACGATTTTGACAGTGTCCTGAACGAGTTGAGCAGGGTCATGCTCGGGCCAGCCGGCGAGGGCGATGCTTTCCTGATGCCCCAATCGTTGCCAAAGTTCCTCCGCGATGTGGGGCGCGAGGGGAGCGAGTAATTGCAGGAAGGTTTCGGTTGCCTCGCGGGAGGGCGTATCGCTTTTGGCGAGTTGGTTGACGCAAATCATCATTTGCGAAATAGCAGTGTTGAAGGAAAGCGCTTCGTAATCCTCAGTGACTTTTTTGATGGTGGCGTGTAGGGTGCGTGCTGATTCCGGATCGAGTTTGTTGGCTTCGCAGGCACGCACTTTGCCGTCTTCATCGAGTACCAGACGCCAGGCCTTTCGCAGGAAACGGGCGATGCCCTCAATGCCCTTGGTGTTCCAGGGCTTGCTGGCTTCGAGGGGCCCGAGGAACATAAGGTAGAGGCGGAGGGCATCGGCGCCATATGCTTCGATGATGGTCTCGGGGTTGACCACGTTGCCACGGCTCTTGGACATTTTTTCCCCATCCTCACCGAGAATGATGCCCTGGTGGAAGAGCTTCTTAAAGGGTTCGGGATGACTGACCACGCCGAGGTCGTAGAGGACGTGGTGCCAGAAGCGGGCATAAAGCAGGTGCAAGACGGCGTGCTCCGCGCCGCCGATGTAAAGGTCGGGGCAGCCCCAGTATTTTTCCTTTTCGGGATCAATGGGGGCTTGGTCGTTTTTGGGATCGATGTAACGGAGGTAGTACCAGCAGGAGCCGGCCCATTGCGGCATGGTGTTAGTTTCGCGGGTCGCTTGAATCCAGCCCTCCTTCGTTTCGGTGCCGGTTTCGCCGCTCGCGGGGTCGAGGTAGACCTGCAACCAGTCGCCTGCTTTGGCGAGCGGGCTTTGTCCGTCGGGCGAGGGGGTGTAGCTTTCCACTTCCGGTAATTTCAATGGGAGTTGTGCTTCGGGTAAAACGAGCGCGTAACGTTCCGCGCCGTCGATTTTTGCCGCGACCGGATCGCCCTCCGGTTTTAGGCTCGCGTCGATCAATGCGTAATCTTCGGGCGCAACCCAAAGTACCGGAAAGGGTTCACCCCAGTAGCGCTGACGCGAAAAGAGCCAGTCGCGGAGTTTGTAATTGATCTCGGATTTTGCGCGTCCCTCGGGCGCGAGTTGTTCTATGACCGCTTGCTTGGCGGCTTCGGAATCCTTGCCGCTCAAGGGGCCGGACTGGATGAGTTTTCCGGGTCCGGTATAAGCTTCTGTGAGCACACCCGCGGCATCTTTTTCGGCGGAGCCGTCGTCTTCGATGACCTGAATGATTTCGAGGTCGAAGGCCTTGGCGAATTCAAAGTCGCGACTGTCATGGGCGGGTACCGCCATGATGGCGCCGGTGCCGTAGGTCATGAGCACGTAATCCGCGACCCAAATGGGGATGGATTTTCCATTGACGGGATTGGTGGCGGTGGCGCCGGTCCAGACGCCGGATTTTTCCTTGCTCAACTCGGCGCGCTCGAGGTCGGATTTGCGCTTGGCTTTTTCGGCGTATGCCTGCACCGCATCGGATTGATCCGCAGTGGTAATGGAATCGAGCAGGGGATGCTCGGGGGCGATGACCATGTAGGTTGCGCCATAGAGGGTGTCCGGGCGAGTAGTGAACACTTCCAGGCTTCCTTTATCGCCGTCGATTTCAAAAGTGATGGCCGCACCCTCGGAGCGACCGATCCAATTTTCCTGCAGTCGCTTGGTGGAATCGGGCCAGTCTAGATCCTTGAGTCCTGCAATGAGGCGCTCGGCGTAAGCGGTGATGCGGAGCACCCATTGACGGATGGGGCGTCGTTCAACGGGGAAGTTGCCGCGTTCCGAGCGCGGGCCCTCGGAGGTATTGAGCACTTCTTCGTTGGCGAGCACGGTACCCAGTTCAGGGCAAAACCAGACGGGTTTTTCGTCGACATAGGCAAGGCCCTTGCGAAAGAGCTGACTGAAGATCCACTGAGTCCAGCGGAAATAACCCGGGTCGGTGGTGTTTATTTCGCGGTTCCAATCGTAGGCAAAGCCGAGTTGGGTGAGTTGCTGAGTGAAGCGAGCGACGTTGGTTTGGGTGGTTTCGCGGGGGTGCTTGCCGGTCTTGATGGCGTATTGCTCGGTGGGAAGCCCAAAGGCATCCCAGCCCATGGGGTGAAGGACGTTGAAGCCGCGGGCCTTCTTGTACCGCTTGAGGGCGTCGCTGGCGGTGTAGCCTTCGGGGTGACCGATATGCAGGCCCGCGCCGGAGGGGTAGGGAAACATATCCAACACGTAGTACGTCGGCTGGTCGGCAAAATCCTCGGCCCGGTAGGTCTTTTGATCAGCCCAGTAGTCTTGCCACTTGGGTTCAATCTCGGAGAAATTGTATTCGTTGCGGTTGGAAGCCATAATCAAAAGTCTGCAATTAAGACGATTCCCAATGGATGCGTCAACGCCTCAAAATTAAAGGCTGTTGCGCTTTTCAATTGATTCCGGGTGTTTTGTCCTTTGGGTTTATACCAATGAGTTTTAAAAGAACAGGTGCGTTGGTCTGCATTTGCCTTACCGGCAGCTTAAGCCTGTTCGCGGAGGAGACCGTTAAGAGCCCGCTGGAGGCAGTAGGGCGTCAGGCGGGCACCATTCAGGAGAAGCGTGTTCCCAAGCAGCAATGGGACTCCGGAAAAAAGCTCAGCCTCACGGATAAGCGTATTTCCTACCAGGGTTGGTCCAAGCATTTTAGCTCGATTGGCAGTAAACGTGCCCCGGTTGAGGTGAAGGCCATGGAACAACCCACCATTACCAAGACGCGCAAAGAATACATGGTAGGTACCCGCGAGATGTCTCGCTTGGATGGCAAAAGGGCGGATTTGGAAAAAGAAGCGCGTATGGGCAAAAAAGATAAACCGCTGCTCCTGCGTGATACCGAAGTGTATGCCATGATGCTCCAGGGAGCCGCTTTTGAAGAGGAAATGGTTAAACAATTGAGCCTGCGGGACTTGAATCGTTTTCAATTTCGCCGCAACCGCAGTGAGGCATCCGTCCCGGTCAAGCAGGCGGGTAGCGGCGAGCGTTAAACGCCGCTCGCGGTTCGTTTTTGCTTTTAAGCGCGCCCAAAGCGGTTAATAAATGCCCACCATGCAGCATTTACGCCTTTTGGTATCGTTACTCGCCTTATTATTTCTAACTACCACGGCCCTCTTTGCAGGTGCCAAACCCGCTGGCGCCGTTGCTTCGGCACTGCCCAAGCCGCTCGAGCAATACA
Organism: Coraliomargaritaceae bacterium; assembly: GCA_965659965.1. Taxonomy (GTDB): domain Bacteria; phylum Verrucomicrobiota; class Verrucomicrobiia; order Opitutales; family Coraliomargaritaceae; genus UBA7445. Next base: position 6,804 of record CBFHXZ010000018.1, on the reverse strand, counting down.
GCGAGGTCGAGGCCGCCTACGCAGTGAAGAATGGAATCGCAACCGAAGACCTCAGCCTGGTGCAGCGCCTCAGCGCCCGTGCCGCCGACGATCCCATGAACTGGATTGCGACCCTCATTTTCTTTCTCGCGATCATTCACACTTTTGCGGCGGGGCCCATCATGCAGCTCGCCCACAAGGAAGAACACCGGCATCAGAAAATGATTGAGGCGGACACCCGTCGTTTTCACGGCGGAAAAGCTCCGGTCAGTTTTAAAGCGACCGCGCTTCATTTCTTTGGGGAAGTGGAGGCCATTTTTGGGATTTGGGTACTGCCGCTCCTGCTGGCGATGACCCTGACCCACGGCTGGCACGATGCCACTGCCTATATCGATACCCGCAATTTCACGGAACCGCTCTTTGTCGTTGTCATCATGGCAATCGCGGCATCCCGACCGGTGGTTATGTTTGCGGAAGGCGCTCTGCGTTCCGTCGCCTCGCTGGGCAAGCAATCACCCGCCGCCTGGTGGCTCTCCATTCTCATCATCGCACCCCTCTTGGGTTCCTTCATCACCGAGCCCGCCGCCATGACTATTGCCGCTATGCTCCTCGGCCAGCAATTCTATCATTACGACCCCACGCCCACCTTTAAATACGCCACCCTTGGCTTGCTCTTTGTGAATATTTCAGTGGGCGGGACGCTTACGCACTTTGCCGCGCCCCCGGTCCTCATGGTTGCGGGAAAATGGGATTGGAACATGCCCTTTATGTTCACCCACTTTGGCTGGCGTGCCGTGATTGGCATACTCGTGGTGACGGCGATCTATTTCTTGGTCTTCCGGAAGCACTTTACCGACCTCAAAGAGAAAGCGCAGGCGGAAAAAGCCAACCGAGTGCAAGAACCCGTCGAGCCCGTACCGAGTTGGGTGATTGGTATTCATCTCGCTTTCCTCGCATGGACCGTCTTCACCCTCCATCATCCCGCGCTCTTTATCGGCGGTTTCCTCATCTTTGTTGCCTTTAACCTTGCCACCGTACACCACCAATACGCCATCAGCCTCAAGGGCCCGATTCTCGTCGGTTTCTTTCTTGCGGGACTGGTCACCCATGGCGGCATGCAGGGTTGGTGGATTGCCCCGGTGCTGTCCTCGCTGGGTGAGGTTCCGCTCTTTATTGGCGCGACTGTGCTCACGGCGTTCAACGACAATGCCGCCATTACCTTCCTCGCGGCGCAGGTACCTGCCTTTGCCAACGGAGTCGACGGAGCCACCGCCTTGCAATACGCAGTGGTGGCGGGCGCGGTCACTGGTGGGGGTCTCACCGTGATTGCCAATGCGCCCAACCCCGCCGGTCAAAGCATCCTTAGCAAATATTTTTCCGGAGGAGTCTCACCTTTGAAGCTCTTGCTGGGGGCGCTCTTTCCCACCCTCGTTATGGCGGTTATGTTCATGGTCTTGCCTCACTAGGCAAAGCGCATCCCTAGCTTCCGCCCACCTGCTTCCATTCGCAACGGTGGCGATTGGCGGCAACGCGTTCATAACACCAGTCGCGCAGGGCTCGTGGTAAAACGCCCGCTGTAATCGCGAACCCACGCCATACCCCGCCGATCTCGCGCAGTGCGTGCAGCACCGCGTCGGAGCGTAAATACAGTTTCGCGGGATCATCCCCGTTCAAAAAAACCGCGGTCTTTAAATCTTCAGTCAATTTAAGCGGCAACAGGGTTACCGCCTCACGGCTTTGGAGCGCACGAAATTCCAAGCGTCCCTTCCGGTCACGATGCCGCAAAAACGCAACCGCCTCGGCGCATAAACCGCATTCGCCATCATAAAAAAACGTCCCTCCCATACATATAACATACTGTTAAGCTAAAATTTGTCCATCCCCACCGTGATTTTCAAGCCTTCCGCTTGCAGAACCCGATTTGCTCAACACTCTGAATTTAGTGGATTTTAAATTACAGAGCGCATACACGCCCGAGGGGGATCAACCCGAGGCGATCCGGGCCCTTGTGCGCGGCGCGCAGGCAGGGGAGTCGCGCCAAACCCTCCTCGGGGTGACCGGTTCGGGCAAAACCTTCACCATGGCGAACGTCATTCAGGAACTCCAGCGGCCCGCCCTCATCATTTCCCACAACAAAACCCTCGCCGCCCAACTTTACTCGGAGTTCAAAGCCTTCTTTCCCGAAAACGCCGTCGAATACTTCGTTAGTTATTACGACTACTATCAACCCGAGGCCTACATTCCCCAAACCGATACCTACATCGAGAAGGATTCCTCCATCAATGAGGAAATCGAACGCCTGCGCATTGCAGCCTCCTCATCCTTGATCAGTCGCCGCGACGTCATTGTGGTTGCTTCGGTGTCCTGCATCTACGGTCTTGGTTCACCGGAGGACTTCAAGGAGATGATGCTTCCTCTCGCGCCGGGTTTGGAGATATCGCGGGACGAACTCCTCGAACGCCTTGTTGAAATTCTCTACAACCGCAACGATATCGATTTCAAACGGTGTACCTTTCGCGCCCGTGGTGACGTCGTTGACGTCTTCCCTGCCTACCTTGAGACCGCCATCCGTATCGACTTCTGGGGCGATGAAATCGAATCCATCCGCGAATTGGATCCCCTTACTGGGGAGACCGGTGCCGCGCTCGAGCGTTTCCACCTTTACCCCGCCACCCAATACGTCACCCCTAAGGACAAAATCAAAAAGGCCATCCAGGGCATTCGTGCCGAACTCGACGAACGCGTCGCCTGGTTCGAATCGCAAAACCGGCTCCTCGAAGCACAACGCATCAAGATGCGCACCGAATACGATATCGAACTCCTTCAAGAGATGGGCTTCTGCACTGGTATTGAAAATTACTCCCGTTACCTCGCCGATCGCAAACCCGGCGAGCGACCCTTTTGCCTCGTCGATTTCTTCCCCGACGACTTTCTTCTGTTTGTAGACGAAAGTCATGCCACCTTGCCGCAGGTGCGCGCTATGTACAACGGCGACCGCGCGCGCAAGGAACGCCTCGTCGATTACGGTTTCCGCTTGCCTTCGGCCCTCGATAACCGCCCCCAAACCTTCGAGGAATTTGAATCCATCACCGGGCAGACCGTCTATGTCTCTGCTACGCCCGCGAAACACGAAATGGAAGTCTCCAAGACCGTTGCCGAACAGATTATTCGACCGACGGGACTACTCGACCCCGAGCTGGAAATTCGTCCCATCAAGGGGCAGGTGGAAGACGTCATGGGTGCGGTTCGCGAAGCCACTGCCGCTGGAGAACGCACCCTTATCACCACCCTTACCAAGCGCATGTCCGAGGATTTATCGGAATACCTCCGTGAAGCGGGCTTGAAGGTGGAATACCTGCACAGCGATATCGACGCCATTGAACGGGTCGAAATTCTGCGCCGTTTGCGCAAGGGTGATTTTGATGTCCTTGTGGGCGTCAACCTCCTCCGAGAAGGGCTCGACCTCCCGGAAGTTGCCCTCGTGGCGATTCTTGATGCCGACAAGGAAGGTTTTCTCCGCAGTGCCACCAGTTTGATACAAACCGCAGGGCGTGCCGCCCGCCATTTAAAGGGTCGCGTACTTCTTTATGCCGACGTCATTACTGATTCTATTCGGCAGACCCTCGACACCACCGCCTACCGCCGCGAAAAACAACTCGCCTACAACACCGAGCACAACATCAAGCCTCGCAGCGTGGAACGCGGGCTCGATGAAAGCCTGCAAGCACCGGGCAAGCAATACGAACAGGAGGAGGACGACGATTGGGTTGAAGAGGGCGATGACCGTGACCGCGCCTCCGTGATTGCCGAACTGGAGGAGGAAATGCTCGAGGCCGCCCGCAATCTTGCCTTTGAAAAAGCCGCCATCATCCGCGACCAAATCGAACAACTCCAAGGCGGCGCCGATCAAACAGCTCCTGCACGCGTAAAGGCCAAAAAAGGACGCAAGCGCTCGGGCATCTACAACGCCGCCGGACTGCCCAAAAAGCGCAAACGCTAGCGCGATAGCCGAACACCTAAGGTTGAAACTTAACTACGAATTGCACGTGTGCGCTGGGGTCATCCCCAGCCAAGACAGTTGAAGCTTAACCACGAATGGACACGAATAAGCACTAATGGGATTGAAAGTGGAATCGACACTCCTGTCGCTTACTGTGGGATTGGAAAGCAGTTGGGAAGGTCGAAGGGCGAAGCTTAACTACGAATAATACCTGGGGCTTTTTGGAGTGTGTTGGTTTTGTTACTCGAAAAGAGGAAAGGTGTTATAAGAAAGCTCCTCCCCTGCCAAGGGGAGGTCACCTTTCTACGAGGAAGATCCCGGAAAGCTCAGATTTGCTCCTCCCCTGCCAAGGGGAGGTCACCTGCTTGTCAGGTGGGAGGGGTTTGGTTTCTACAGGTGGATTTTCGCTGACTTACAACCACCCCGACCGGGCGAGCCGGTCACCCCTCCTTGAAAAGGAGGGGAGCTGTAGGAGTGGACCGGTGGTTAACGGGTGTTAAAAGGAGGGGAGTTTTTTTGGTATGAGTTGGAGCCTGGTATTTAGAATAAGAGTATGCCCGAAATTAAGCTCCTCCCCTGCCAAGGGGAGGTCACCTGCTTGTCAGGTGGGAGGGGTTTGGTTTCTGCAGGCGGATTTTCGCTGACTTGCAACCACCCCGCCCGGGCGAGCCGGTCACCCCTCCTTGAAAAGAAGGGGAGCTGTAGAAGGGAACGGGCGGTTCACGTGTGTTGAAAAGAAGAGGAGCTTTTTTGGTCTGAGTTGGATCGTGGGATTAAAGGTAAGAGTATGGCTGTAGTTAAGCTCCTCCCCTGCGAAGGGGAGGTCACTTGCTTGTCAGGTGGGAGGGGTTTACGCGGTGTCTCTGATTAACGCTGAATATTGAATATCGAACATTGAAGGTTAACCACGAAAGGGCACGAAGGCTCACGAAAGGGCTAGCTTGTTGCAGTGGGCGATCACTGATTCTCAGCCGTCCATTTCGGCTAAAAGCGCTCTTATTGGCCAAGTAGTACCAACTCGTCGCGGTGGATGACGACTTCTGCGCTGATCTTTCCACTGCTCAACATCTCCTCCAGATTCGGGCAGTCGATTCGGCTGAGACCCTGCGCAATTACCGTTCCATCGGCATCCGAGATACTGACGAGGTCACCGGCTTCAAACTCGCCCTCGCATGTAAGGATTCCCACCGCGAGCAGGCTTTTGCCGCCGTTCTGAATGGCCTCTGCGGCACCGGAATCTACGGTGAGCTTTCCGTTCGCCTGATCGAGAATCGCGATCCAGCGCTTATGCGCCTGGACGGGTTTTTCGCTGGGCAGAAAAAAAGTACCCACTGCGTCGCCGGCAAGCAATTGATCGACCAAGCGATCGTTTTCTCCGCTGGCGATGGTCACTCCGCAACCCGCGCGTTGCGCGATTTTTGCCGCGGAAAGTTTACTCACCATACCGCCAACTGAGGTCGTCTGTTTCGTGCCCTGTGCGAGGGCTTCAATTTCGGGCGTGATGGTCGGTACTTCCGGAATGACCGCACCGCCGTTTTCAAGATCCATCAGTCCGGGAATATTCGACAAAATACAGAGGCGGTCGGCGTGCATCACGCTGGCAACCAGAGCCGAGAGGGTATCGTTGTCGCCAAATTGGATTTCGCTCGCGCTCACGGTGTCGTTTTCATTGACCACCGGAACGATGCCGCGTTGAAGGAGTTGATCCAGAGTGTTGCAAATGGCATTGTGGCGATGGCGCGTTCGCAGGTCTTCCCGCGTTAAAAGAATTTGTGCCACATTGAGCCCCAGCGGGTCAAAGCCCTGTTGCCAGGTGTTGATTAGGATGGATTGCCCGATGGAGGCGCAGGCTTGCAGGGTTGCCAAATCCTTCGGGCGGGACTCCAGTCCGAGCTTCCCCATTCCCAAACCGATGGAACCGGAACTTACGAGCACCACCTCCATGCCGTGTTCTCGTAGTTGCCCGACCTGTCGGCAAAGTGTTGCGATACGCGCCGTGTCGAGTTGCCCCACGCCCGAGGTCAACACGCCCGTGCCCAGTTTGATGACTACCCGTTTCGACTGTGCAAATGTGCCCAAAATTAGAACTTCGATATTAGACCGATTTCAAATCTGCTTCCTTCTTTGCCAATTGTTCGTTGATCTTAGCGATGTAATTATCGTGCTCCGTCTGGATTTCCTTCTCGTGTCGTTTTACTTCATCCTCAGAGAGGCCATCCTCTTTTGCGGCTTTCAAAAGATCGAGCGCATCACGACGTACCTGACGTACTCGCACGCGACCGTCTTCTGCCATACCCCCCGCTTGTTTTGCGAGGTCGGCGCGGCGTTCACCGGTAAGCTCGGGGATGGGTACCCGCAGGATGCCGCCGTCCACCAAGGGGTTAAAACCGAGGTTGGCATCAATGATGCCTTTTTCTACTTCGCGCACCACGCTCTTGTCCCAGGGTTGCACCATGATGGTGCGGGCGTCCGGGGTCGTGACCGCCGCCACTTCCTTTAGCGAGACCGTGCTGCCGTAGGCATCGACTTTCACGCTGTCTAACATCGCTGGGCTGGCCTTGCCCGTGTGCAGGCTGCCGAATTGATTGAGGGTATAGTCAACCGCCTTTTCGAGGTCGGCTTTCATTGAGGCGAGGATTTCTTTCGGTTCCATCTTTCGTTTGGGTTATTTCTTAAAGGCTAGGGTAAAGAAAAATTATTGATCGACCCGCGTGCCGATGGATTCGCCCATCACCGCACGGTAAATCGAACCGGGTTCGCGCATGCTGAAGACCAATACCGGCATTGCATTTTCCATGCAGAGTGAAAAGGCGGTCGAATCCATG